>JAZSIJ010000010.1:0-35958 GCA_045533755.1 Eubacteriales bacterium
TATTTCGCGACATTTTGTCTGTTGAAAAGAGACATTTTGTCTGTTGAAACACGACATTTTGTCTGTTGAGAGATGTTAAGAGCTGTTGAGAGATGTTGAAAACCACTATGTAGCAAAGTCCGGCAAAACGGCTTTATTTGCATACCACAATTTCGCAGGGCTTTCCCACCTTTTCGGCGTATTTTATGACAGAGAGCGTCCCTTTTGAGCTTCCGTTCCAAAAGACGAGAACCTTATCGGCATAGTCCACTATCAGCTTATTTCTGACTATTGGCGCGGCGCGTCCGTAAAGCTTGTATTCGGGCAAAAATTCGGTGAGCTTCAAGCCCTCTCTGTTCGCATACTCTGCCGCGCAGGTATCAACTCCGACAGCACCGCCCGACACGATTTCATTCACTTCCTTTGATATATAGGGCGCCAAGTCAACCTTCGTGATATTTCTCGAGCCTATAACCGCTAATTTCATACTTTTTTCCTCCCGGTGAACACATTTTAAATGCATTATGTGTTTACATTTAACATTTTACCATAAAATAGGTGTAAAGTAAATATGTAATGAATTTATTTTGAGGTTATTATGGCTATAAAAAGTTTATCTATAAGGATTGAAGAGGAAATGCTCGACAAATTGCACGTGATTGCAGACTACGAGGGCAGAAGCGCAAACAGTCAGATACTCGTGCTTATACGCGACCTCGTCGAAGCCTACGAGCAAAAGCACGGAGAGATAAAAACAGGAAAAAGATAATTAAATAAGATTTACGGATTTGAGCAGGCACGCTTTGTGCCTGCTCTTTTTTATTCGCCTCCCGATTGTGCAAATTGCACAAGTTTTTGATTGGAATATGCCGGTTTTTTAGAAGCCACCTATACTTACACGGCGAAAAAAATGCGGTATAATGGTCTTGCCAAGGCAAAACGGCGGGGCGAGATGCCGAAGAGGCGACGCTCTGCCGAGCTCACAGCGGTTGCAAACGAGGTGAGCAAAAAAACGACGCAGAGAACACGCGGCGAGCCGGCGCAGACAAGACCAAACGCTGCAGACAAGACGCGGCAAAGTGCCGAAGCCAAGCAAAGCGGCAGAGGCAAGGCGCCTCCTGCGGTGCGGTATAGGAAGGAGGGAGAAAATGAAGTATTCGAAGGATTTGCCGAGAAAAATGTACCTTTACTTTACAGGGTACTCTGAATCGGTGGGAGCTCCGAGCTTTCAAAAATTTGCGAGAAGTGTTGGCGCGACGGTAGCCGAGCTTGAGTCTTTCAGAAAAAGGCGCAGGTTTGAGCTCGCGTGGCGCGAATGTCTTGAGATCAGAAGAGATTATCTTATTGACTCGGCGCTCTCACGGCGATTTGACCCATCGTTTACGAAGTTCCTTCTCTCCGATGAGGCGGCAGAGGGCGGTGCGGAGGACGGCAGTCTCTCGGTATTACTGGAGGTGATAGAGTGAGGTTAAATTTGGCTGTGACTAAAAAGCAAAAGGCGTTTATCGACGCTGTGGAGTCGGAGGTTCTCTTCGGCGGGGCAGCCGGCGGCGGTAAATCCTACGGTCAGGTTGTTGACGCTCTGCTTTTTGCCCTCAAATACCCGGGCTCAAAGCAGCTTATACTCCGCCGCACCTACGCCGAGCTTGACAAGTCGCTGATAAGACTTGCCCTCGCGCTGTATCCGCGTGAAATTTTCACGCTCAACTCCTCCTCACACACGGGAAGGTTCAAGAACGGCTCGCTTCTCGACTTCGGCTACTGCGCGGCTGAAAACGATGTCTATCAGTATCAGTCGGCAGAGTACGATGCCGTAAGATTCGACGAGCTGACGCACTTCACCGAGTCGCAGTATCTATACCTTATCTCGCGTGTCCGAGGCGCAAACTCCTTTCCGAAGCAGATAAAGTCCTCGACCAACCCCGGCGGTGTCGGACACGCGTAGGTGAAATCGCGGTTCGTTGACCCTGCGCCGAAAAATTCCTCCTTTGTTGGCAGGGACGGTATGCGGCGGATATTCATTCCCTCTCTGCTTTCGGACAACCGCTTTCTCCTGGAACGAGACCCCTCCTACCGTGAGAGGCTCACGGCGCTTCCCGAGCGTGAAAAGCGCGCTCTCCTTTACGGCGACTGGGACATCTTCGAGGGGCAATACTTCACCGAGTTCGACAGGGCGCGTCATCTGACAGAGGCCTTCGAGATACCGCGCGAGTGGCGAAAATACAGAACTATCGACTACGGTCTTGACCGCCTGGCGTGTCTGTGGATAGCCATAAGCCCCGACGGGTGTGCCTACGTCTACCGAGAATACTGCGAGTCAAATCTGCCGATAAGCGAGGCGGCACGAGCAATAACCGAGAGAACTCCGCCCGCAGAGAACATATACGCGACGCTCGCTCCCCCTGACCTTTGGTCGAGAAGTCAGGAGACGGGAAAGAGCAAGGCGGGAATTTTCGCAGAATACGGCGTCAGCCTAACCAAGACCTCAAACGACAGGGAGTGCGGCTGGCTTGCCGTAAAGGAGCTGCTCTGCGGAAGCGGAAAAATGCGCCTATCCTTCTTTGACAACTGCTGTGAGATTATACGCTGTCTGCCCGCGCTGGTGGTGGATAAGCTCCGTCCCACCGACTGCTCGACCGAGCCTCACGCGATAACCCATGCGCCCGACGCTCTGCGCGGCTTTGCAATCTATCACGCAAGACCCGAGAGAAGCATTCGGGTAGAGCCCCGCGTTGCTTGGTCGCGCGATATGTGGGAGGACTATCACAGAGCAAGCGAGGAGGAGAAAATTTATTTAAGACGAAGATACGGAGAACCAAATTGAAAACCGAAACAACATCTAAAGAAGCGCGCCTTGAGTTCTTCAGGGAGCTTTACGAGCGCGCAAGGTCGGCGTCCCTCGAGCTGTACGGGGAGCTTGACCGCCATTTTGCACAATACAAGGGCTCGCGCGAGATAGACGGCTCCGAGGAGCAGGCGCTGACGGTAAGGAACATCACCTACGAGGTGGTAGAGAGCCAGATTTCCTCCGAAATCCCGATGCCCAAGGTCGACGCAGACCTATACAGCAAGAGCCGTGACAAAAACGCTCACTCAATAGAGCTTCTCTGCGCCTCGCAAAGAGACAGGCTTCCATTCGAGCGAATGAACGACATCGACGAGCGCTACACCTATATATACGGCGGAAGCGTTTGGCTCGTGGAATGGGACAGCTCGCTCGCGGTTGGAGGTGAGAGGGGCGGTGTAAGAGTGCGCGCCATCTCACCGCTTGACTTCATACCCGAGCCCTGCGTCTATTCGGTAGAGGATATGGAATACTGCTTCGTACGCAGAGCTACGACTAGAGGAGAGATAGCACGCCGCTACTCTGTCGGCGAGGACGAGCTCTCGCGCCTTGAGTGCGAATACTCGGCTGATTCAGCCGAGAGCGAGGGCGATGCTATAACGCTCGTCACCTGCTTCTATCGCTCGGAGGACGGTGAGGTCGGCAGGTTCGTGTTCTCGGGAGAGGTTACTCTCTCCGACCTTCCGCGGTACTACGCGAGAAAGCTTATGACCTGCTCTGTCTGCGGCGGCAGCTTTGGAAATTGCTCCTGCGAGGACTCCGAGCCCGTGGTGTCGGAGGTAGAGTACGAGAGCGTAAGCCTTACCGCCGAGGAGGCGACGGGAATATTCGGTCAGGCTATATCGCGCCCCCTCGAGCTCTCGCTGCCCTACTACCTGCCGAAGCGCTTCCCTATTATCGTAAGGAAGAACACCTCGGTCGACGGTATGCTTCTCGGTCAGTCCGACTGCGAGTACATCCGCCCTCTTCAGCAGGCGATAAACAAGGTTGAGTCGAGGATACTTCAAAAGCTGCTTCGTGCCGGCATAACACCGATAATCCCCGAGGACGCGAGCATATCGCTGAACAACGCCGTCTTCGGTCAGGTGATAAGAATGAAGCCGGGCGAGAGCGCCGATATGTACGGAAAGGTGGACACCACCCCCGATATATCGCAGGATATTCTTGAGGCCGACAGACTCTACGAGCAGGCAAAGAGGGTTATAGGTATTTCCGACGCCTTCCAGGGCAACGATACTCTGAAAAGCGAGTCAGGCTATGCAAAGCAGCTTAGAATCTCGCAGGCAAGCGGCCGTCTTGAATCCAAAAGACGAATGAAGAAGGCGGCTTATGCCGACATATACAGAGCTATATTCGAGCATTATCTCGCCTTTGCCGACGAGCCTCGAGAGCTATCCTATGCTGATTCGCTCGGAAACATACACGTAGAGTCCTTCAACCGACGCGACTTTATAGAGCTTGACACCCGTACGGGCAGGCTTCACTATTCCGACGCCTATCTCTTCTCCTCCGACTCGTCGGGCGAGGAATACAATCGCGATGCGCTATGGGAGAGAAATCTCGAAAATCTGAGGTCAGGAACGCTTGGCGACCCCGCCTCACCGAAAACGCTGCTCCGCTATTGGCAGAGCCAGGAGCGCGCCCACTACCCTTACGCACGTGAGAACGTAGAGTATTTTACAGCACAACTCGAAGAAAGGAATAATTATGAAGAAAACCAATAATCCCGGATACCGCCACAGCGGTGTCGAGAAAATTACCGCCAAAAATCCGCCGAAGGACGAGCCGCGCGCCGAGAGAAAAACGGCGAAAACCGACCTTCGCGTGAAGGGAGGCTGATCAAATGGAGGAAATCAGAATGGAGGAGAGCGAGCTCGCCCCCGACACCGTTACCGAAGACACCGCAGGCGAGGGTGCGCCTTCGCCCGTCGGCGAAGAGTCTGTGCCTCCCCGCGAGGAGCTTATCCGACTTGCAGAGAGCTTCCCCGAAATTCTTGCCTCTGAAAATGCGGCGGACGTTATGAATCTCGACAGGTACGCCGAGCTTCGACGTCTTGGTCTCTCCGAGCGTGAGGCATACCTCGCTACGAGAAGCGTCACGGTGCGCGAGGACAACCGCGCGCATCTCTCTCCAACCGTAACGCGAGAGGCCAAGGGTCCCGGGTCGGCTATGCCGGAGGGCGAGCTTCGCGCTTGCCGAGAGCTCTTCTTCGGAATGAGCGACGCCGAAATAAGGCGCTTGTATAAAAAGGTATGCGCGCAGCCGTAAATTTGTCATACGGCAACACAACAGACAGAAAGGATAATTTAAAATGTTCAAATTGAAAAAGATACTCAATTCGGGCGTAAACGTACCCGAGCCCGAAATAGTTCATGCACAGCCGTCCATCGACTTGGCTGCCGGCTCAACAGCCTACTCCAATGCAGGCACCCTCACCAGAGGAGGTGCTACGACAAAGCCCACTCACGTACTTATTCGCACTAAGGAAAAGGGCACGGAGCAGGCACTCTGCTACAGAATAACCCCCGAAATGATATTCGAGGTCGAGGTCGTTGGCGATAACATCGGAGAGATTTACGCAGGCGACAGCATCTGTCTCTATCAAGAGGGCGCCGAAGGCTACTCGAAGTGCTGTGACACCTTCGAGGGTGGCGTTGCCCTCATCAAGGATAAAAACGGTGCGACCAAAAGCGGCGACACCATATACGTATCCTTCGAATAAGTGAAATAAGAAAGGAAGAAATAAATGATAATATATTCCAAGTCATCCGGACTTAATCCCGGAGCATACGGCAGACTCGAAACTCCCATTAAGATGGTTATCGAGCACGAGAGCGATATTCAGACCAAAAAGGGAGGCATTTGCTCCTGGCTCTTCAACGTAGAGCGCAGCAACAAGTTCGGCGAGACCATTATCGGTCAAAACGAGTTCGACGTGTTCGCTGCGGCGCTTGAGGGCGCGGGAGCAGAGAATGACACCATCGTTGAGACCTACCGCAAGTTCATTGAGCACATTCAGTTTATGAAGGAGTTCACCGTCACCGCGGAGATGATGGAGGACGCCGGCTACGGCGTTGCTCAGGATACCAAGCGCCGTGCAGAAAACTTCACGAGAGCCTACTACAAGACCATAAACAAAATCTGCGAGTTCGCCCTCGCTAACGGTACCTCTGAGGCGGGCAGCTTCGCAAGAGCAAAGCTCGACCTCACCGCACCCGACGGTCTTCCTCTCTTTAACTCCGAGCACGTTTGGGGCACTAACGGAAATAGCGGCAAGCAGTCGAACTTCTTCTGGGGCGATATTTTCAAGAGCGGTGCAGGAGACTCAAGAGCGGCAAGAGCCGAGGTATTTGAGGAGGCACTCGCCGCCCTCTCGACCAAAATCAGAAATATGAAGGACGAAAACGGCGATATTCTCGGATACACCGCCGACACCATAATCCTCCCCGGCAACCGCCTCGTGTCCGAGTCCATTGCAAAGAAGGTGTGCGGCACCGAGTTCACCCTCGGGACAGCCAACAACGACATCAACCTTCAGTACGGCAACTGGAACATCGTCATTATGCCTAACTGGCAGACCGAGGACGACAGAGTTATGATAATGTCGAGCGAGGCCAACAAGCACCTTGCCGGCAATATGTTCTTCAACCGCGTTCCCCTCACCGTAACGAATTGGGTTGACCATCACACCGGCAACTACATCTGGAACGGCAGGTGCCGCTTCGGCGTGGGCTTCGGCAGCTACAAGCACATTCTTCTTGCTGTTGATTCGGCGTCTGCCGTAGAGGGCGCAAGCGCGCTTTGATAAAGAGCCTCGGCTAATCAATGCCCGAGACCTTTAATCAAAGAGCCGAGGCCACAGGGATTTTCCTCGGTGGCTTCGGCAAAAGAAAGGAGCAAAAATATGACTTTAAACCAACTTAAATCGGCAGTTTCGGCTCTTCTGTCCGAGGCTGTGACCGAGCGAGACCCAATATTTCTCGGCGCGGCAAACCGCTCTCTCGAAATGCTCTTTCGCGAGCTTCCCTCTCTGAAGCTATTGACGCTTCCCGTAACCAAGACGGGCTCGACGCTTCTTGCAGAAAAGGTCGAGCACTCGGCAGGAGAGAAAATTTCCTTCAAGCTTTCGGCAGACGCTTATTCCTTTAAGGTCGCAGGCAGAGGAAGATACACCGTCCGTGACTCCTCGGGCGAGGTGGAAAGAGACTTTGACACTCCCCTCTCTACCCTTCGCGGCTTTATTTCGGGGTGCTCGGGCGAGATAGTCTTTGAGGGCGATTATCGCTACACGGTATTTGCTCTTACGGTCTTTAACGGCATTGTCGGGCAAAGCCTCGAGGATATTCCCGACGGCTCGGGGGAGAGGGTAGTCGCTGCCGACGATTATGCCGACGACATTCTCTCGCTTTGCACAGAGGCAAAAGACGCTTCGGGAAGAATAGTTTCGGGGGCAAAGGTCGTGGGTAGGAGCGTTGTATTCCCGAAGGATTATTCGGGGCTTGTTACGCTCTCTTACGAAAGGCGTCCCGCACCGATTACCGAAAGCTCGGTATTCATTGACGCCGAGCCCGACGCAGCCTCCGTCCTTCCACTTCTCACAGCATATTTTCTCACGCTTGAGGAGGACTGTGACAGAGCCGGAGAATACCTCTCTCTTGCGCGCGACGGGATAAAGAGCCTTCTCGCGCGCAGAGCGCGCACCGACCTTGAATATACCGACGTTACGGGGTGGGCGTGATGGGAATAAACAGAAGAGCTCCGACGAGCAAAAAAAGCGTATATACGCGCTCCTATCCGGGTTTTCTCGGAGTTGACCTCTCGGGGTCAAGCGCCTCGGCGGGAAAACGCTGTGCCTACGCCGAAAATATGTATCGCGACTACGAGGCAGGAGATACGGGAGCGCTTGAGAGCATTCCCGGCTTCAGAAAAATATTTTCGACAAGCAACAAAATAAACGGTCTCTTTCTTCAGAGAACAGCCGACGGCGAGACCTACGTCATTTTGCAGGACGGAGTGGAGGTAAAGCGCTTCAATCCCACAGCGCCCGAGGAGATGACCCCTCTCACGATAACTCCCAGCATCAACGACAAAGAAAGCTTTTGCTTTAGCTACGGAGACTATCTCTTTCTCTCCAACGTCCCAAGCCTATACAGAATAAGCGATAGCGGCGAGATGCGCTTGGTGCAGGACACCTTAGCTAGCGCCCCCTACGTTCCGACCGTATATAAAAACGGCAGGGCATTTGAGCAAAGGAATCTTCTGACCTCGCGCTTTATCGAGAGCGCAGAGCTTCTGCCCACCTCCGACTACGCCTACGGAACTCCGGGTCTGTTCTACAAGGTTACGAGCGTCGAGCGCCGCGAGTGCGCCGTCACCGGCATATCCGACACGACCGCCGACGTATTCATTCCCGGACGCGCCCTGCTCGGAGAGGAATACTACACCGTTACCGAGATAGACAACTCCGCCTTTTCGGGCAACACGTCGGTAGCCTCCGTAACGATAGCCGATACCGTAAAAAGAATAGGAAACGGCGCATTCTACGCCTGCTCGGCGCTGCGGCGCGTCGCCTCGGGTGACGGTCTTCTCGAAATCGGCGACCTCGCATTTGCCGAATCGGGTCTTGGCGAAATCTATATCCCCGCAGGCTTCCTCCGCTTCGGAGATTCGGCTCTTCCCACAAACTGCAGAATTCTTTACGAGCTCGGACAGGCAGGCTTCGAGAGCATCGAGAACGCCCCCGCCCTTTCGGTTTCCTACGGAAGCCAAAACAAATCTATAACCCTCGGCTTTAAGCTTAAAACGCCCTCACATACTATTCATTCGGTGAAAATTAACGGCTTGACGCAAAAATACACCACTCTGAGCGACGCTGACGGTTGCGTAAGCGAAATAATAATCTCGGTAGCCGACAAGAGCAATCTGACGGGCAGCGTATTGAAGGTGCTGGCAAGCATGCGGGATTACAGCGCAGCTCCAAGCGACGAGGGCGTTGACTTTACGCTTTTTACAAAAAACAAGCTGATACAATTCCCCTCGGTGATAAGAAACTGCACCGCGGCAAAAACGATAGACGGCAGAGTATTCGCCTGGGGACACCCACAGTTTCCCTCGGTGCTCTTCTACTCTAAGCGGGGAGCAGATTATAACTCGGCGCTCTATTTCGGCACGCTTGACTATATTAACGAGGGCGACGGAGACAAAAGAATCGTTTCGGTGCTCGGGCTTCCCGACGGAATAGCGGTATTTACCTCTGCCAAGGACAACGCCGAATCCATCTACTTCCACACTCCCGAGGACTCGGGGGGACTGCGCGACAGGCTCTATCCCGTCTCCGAAATACATATCGGCGACGGAGCGGTGGGAGAATCGCTGAATTTTGGCGATGACCCCGTGTTCGTATCCGAAAAGGGTCTTCTCGGTATCGGTGAAAATCCGCTCTATCTTTCCAGAAGCGTCACCCAGCGCTCCTCCTCGGTGTCTCCCGCTCTCCTAGGTGAGAAGCTTTCGGCATCAAGGCTTGCGCTGTGGCGAGGATACCTCGTGCTCTCGGTCGGCGGAAAAATGTATCTTGCCGATTCGCGAAAGACCTACGAGAGTGTATTCGGAAAGGAGTACGAATGGTTTATCCTTAACGGAATAGGGACTTACAAAAACGACGAGCGCGTATACCGCTATGCGACGAGGGCTGACGACGGCTACGAGCTATCCGATACGCCCGACGCGGCTGCGGAGGGGACGGTTTACAGCGAGGACAGGGGAAGCGGGCTCGTCTACTTCGTCTACGACGGAGATAAAAAAATTCAGGTTTATCCTACCGAGGAAATGACGGGCGGAGACTTCTATCCCGCCGAGAGACTTCTCTCCTTTGACGGACTTCTTATGTTCTCGACGGGGTGCGGAGACCTTTGCGTATTCAATAGCGATATGCGCGGCGTACCGCCTCTGCGGATTGCATCGGCTCCGGACTTTGACGCCGAGGAATATTCCCGGCTTTTCGGCAACCGAATACACTCGGATTTCTACGACTTTGCAGGTCACGCGGCAAGATACGCCTTGGAAACGATACCCGACGACTGCGGGCTTCCGCATATGGCGAAGAGGACTCTCTCCGGCTCTCTGGTTATCAAGCTCAAGTGCTTTATCGGCTCAAGGGTTACCCTGAGGGCATCATACGGAGGCGACGGCTATTTCCTTCTCGGAGAGTACGACGCGGGTGTTACCGACCTGTCCTCGCTATCATTTGACACGCTCTCCTTCACCGCCTCGGAGGACACCGTAATAATGCCCGACGAGAGACGCGAGAGCTGGAACGAGAAGAGCATTTCTCTCTTGTCGGAGGACTTCCGCTCACCTGTTGGTGTCTACTCTGTAAGCTATCTCTACCGAGTGACCGACAGACCTAAATCATAATCAGAAAGGAAACGCTATGAATGCAACTAAAATAACCGACGGAGAGCTTGAGGCGGCAAGGGTCGCCTCGCTCCCGACAAGGCCGACCGCCCCCACAGCCTTCGGGGGACGCGGCTACACAGCCACCGAAATGAAGGAGGCGTTTGACAAGCTCCCTTTGCTTCTCACCGAGAGATATAATCTCCTTATCGACGACGCTTTGGCGCTCGGTGAGGGCTCGCTTGCCGACTCTATGCCGACAGGACTTTCCGAGGAACACACTCTTGCCGACCTGTTCAGTGATATAGGCAACGGAAATCTCGCCTCCTACCTTAAGGTAGGCGACGCAACGCTTTATTCTATTCTTAACCGTCTTATGACGGCTGTCTTTGGGGAGGGTATATGAGCAGCTTCAGATATGCACTGGCAGGCGGCTCGTACGAGCTTATCTCCTACTCCGAGGAGGGTGCGGGTGCCTCCTTCGCCTTCCCGAAGGAGACCTCGGGTGAGATTTCCATCGGCCTTCACAGCTATCCCCTCTCGCAAGGCAGGGCAAGCGTCGGAATGAAGAGCCTTGCCGACGGAGTATACACGCCCTATCTCATATCAAGAGATAAAAAGGCGGCTCTTCCCGCAATAAGAAAAAGCGGAAACAAAATTACCTTTATCGGCTACACGACCCCCGAGCTTTGCGCGAAATTCGACGAGCTGCGCAGATTGAAAAGAACCTGCCGCGAGCTTGGCGAAAAATACCGTGCACTCGAGGAATACGTATTCGGCAAGGGACTCTTTTAGAAAGGAAGAACTATGAAAAGAAAATTTATCAAAAGACTTACGGCGGCATTCGCCTGCATTATTCTCGTCCTCTCGCTCTCCTGCCTCGCGGCTTCTGCCGAGGAGGTATACGATGAGCCGTACGGGGAGGATTCTGTTACAGCAGAGACCGACACCCGAGCAAACGTCTTCGAGGACGTCTTCACGGCGCTTGAGGGCGTCTCCTCCGAAATACTCTGCGCCCTTTCCTTCGCAGGCTCTCTCATCATCGCCTTCGCTTACAGGAAGGGACTTCTTCCCGCCGTCAAAAGCGGTATCAGCGCAATAGGAAGCGCTGTCGGCTCAATGAAGGAGAGCTCCGAAAGCTACACCAAGCAGGGTGAGGAGCTTCTTTCGCTGATGTCAAAGAGGCTTGAAGAGGTTGAAGCGACACTCGCCTCCTTTGAGAAGGCGGTCTCAGATATAGCCGAAAGGAGTGAGGACGGCGCCCTTGCCGCCCGCGACAGAGCCGAAATGAAGGCTCTTATGTCGGCGCAGATTGATATGCTCTACGACATCTTTATGACCTCCTCGCTTCCGCAGTATCAGAAGGATGCCGTCAGCGACAGAGTGCGCGAGATGAAAGAGGTGATGGCGGAGTGACGGGTCAAGAGAAGAAAAAAGCGGTGCGGAGGATTATCCTGAGGGCTATCGGCTTTACGCTCTGCGTTTTGCCGGTTACAGCTTGTATTTTTCTCTACTTTCCAATATGGCAGGCAAGGGGCGGCGAGGTTTTGCTCTCGGGCATAGCTCTTATTCTCCTGATGCTTGCCCTTATCCCGCTTTACAAGGCTGTTAAGGAGGCACTCCGCTCGCCTGCGGCTTACACGGTATGGCTCATCACCTTTATTCTCTTCCTTCTTCTTTCGAGAATTGCCGACGAAATGGTGGTAATATCCTTCACCGGCTTCGTTGGAAACGCCCTCGGCGCTGTATGCTTTAAGCTGGCGGAGGACAAAAAGAATGAACGAGTTTGACAGCCGTCTTCTCGAACAGGGGAGCCTGTTCAAGCAGGGCTACGCCGCGCTTGCCGCCAATTTGAGCAAGGTAATAGCCGTGATAACCGCCGCCGTCGCGGTGCTGGTGACCTTCACCGAGGTCAGCTTCGCATCCTTCGGGGCGTACGACGTCACAACCACCCTCGTCGTTCTTCTCATCGCGGCATACGTAATCTACTTCTCGCTTGAGGACGCGGGAGAAAGACAGGCTGAGGAATCGGCAGAATACTACGATGCTCTCGCCCGCCATTCAGCCCTCGCCGAGAGAATAACGCCCGAGCTCATTCCCGCCCTGCGCGATTTCGCCCAAAAATACGCTCTCGCCGAGGCTGAATACAGACGGCGCTGTGAGCTTATGCGTCTCGGCTACGGAAGCGATGACCTTGCGGCTTACGAGCGCGGCGAGAGGTTAGGGCGCAAGGCAAGGCGCGCCCTTCTGCGCGTGGAGAGGATAAAGCCTATGCCTATCTCAGCGGGGGTGCTTCTCTCAAAGGAGCGAAGGGCGAAAAGGAGCGAGCTTTGCGACCCCGCGAGAGAAAAGCATCTGAAAATGCTGCTTCAGCTAATCCCGACGACACTGTGTATGCTGGTCACGGTATCTATCGTGCTCAGCACAAAGGACGGTCTCGGCACGGCAGAGATATGCGAGGGCATAATGAAGCTCTCCACCCTGCCCGCCGTCGGAATACGCGGATACCTCGCCGGGCTCTCCTACACGAAGGAGACCCGCGTCGGCTGGCTTCGGGTGCGCTCAAGGCTTCTCGAGGCGTTTCTCTCGGAGATGGGCGTGCCCGCGTGTGAGCATTGACATTTATCCTAAAATATGCTACAATAAATTAACTACTAAAAGGAGGGACGGAGATGGTATACGACGAGAAGATTTCTGCTATCCGAATAAGCATACCCGAGCTTGTAAGCATAGCAAGACGCGGCGTATCCCCCTCCGTTCCCAGAGATGAGGACGAGCCAAAGGACAAGGCGCCCTCTAAAATCGAGCTTCGCGCGCTCGGAATTTCGCTCACCGAAAGGAAGATAGAGCACTCAACAGAGGCAGACGGCGACAGACTTCTGCTCTCAGGCAGGGTATCAATTGACAGAGACGGCGGTATCGTGATAGTCAGGGAGTCCGACAGAATAAGCGGCAAGCCCTCGCGCGAGCTTTCCGAAAAGACGAGAGGCGAGGGCTTTATATACGCTTATCTTATATCGCGCGAGGACGCGCTCCCGCAAATAAAACTAACTATAGTTTACATCAACAGTATTACAGGAGAAAAAATCGAGACCTCAGAGGAGATAAGCTTTGCCACAGCCGAGCGCTTTTTTGGCAAATGCATGGCAACCGTGTCGATTTATTCGCGTCCCGAGCGTGAGCGTGTCAGTCTGAGACTTCCCACTATGCGCTCGGTTAAGTTCCCATACGAATCGGTACGCGAGGGACAGCGCGATTTCGCGAGACGCGCATACAAGGCAATCTGCCGAGGCGGTTCACTATTCGCCCTCGCACCGACGGGCACGGGTAAAACCGTAGCGGCGCTCTTCCCTGCAGTGAGAGCGATGGGCGAGGGAAAATGCAGCAAGGTGTTCTACCTCACGCCAAAAACCACTACCGCTATGGCGGCGCGTGAATGCATTGAGCTTCTCTGTCGGTCGGGCGCTGAAATCAGAGCTACCGTGCTTTCGGCAAAGGAGCGCGTATGTAAAAACGGTCTACGCTGCCGCGACGGAAGGGACGGCTGTGAGAACGCCTGCGAAAACAGGCTGCGTGATGCAGTTCTCGAGCTCTATTCTATGAATATTACGGTCGTAACGGCGGAAAACGTGGGACCCGTGTCGAGAAAATACACCGTTTGCCCCTACGAGCTTGCCCTGACCTATGCCGAGCTTTGCGACGTCGTTATATGCGATTTCAACTATCTTTTCGACCCGAGAGTATATATTCGCCGCTTCTTTGACGAGGGGGGCGACTTTGCCTTTCTCATCGACGAGGCGCACAATCTTCCCGACAGGGCAAGAGAAATGTTCTCGGCTGAAATATCGGCAGAGGAGCTTGCCTCGCCCTCGGAATCCGAGCTTCTAGGAGAGCTCTCGCGCGTAAAAAGTCAGTCGGTTGAGGCTAGCCATGCCGTCTTTTCGCTTCTCTACCCATTCGTCAAGGACGAAATTCGCCTGACCGCCGAGGGCGAGGTCGGCGCAACTCACCTCTCCGAGCTTCCCTCCGGGCTTTACGGCATATTCGAGAGACTTCTCGCCGTCTGCGAGGAGGAGATAACCGACACGACGAGGGCGCGCGACGAGGAGAAAAAGCCTCGCCTGCGGCTTCTGCGCGATTACTATTACAAGGTAAAGCGCGTCTACGACACGATGCTTGCCTTTGACTCGGACTATCAGCTCTTTATATTCTACGAGCACGCCGAGCTGCGCTTCAAGCTCTTCTCTATTGACACCGGCAGGCGCATATCCGAGGCTATATCAAAGGGAGGCTCTGCCGTCTTCTTCTCTGCGACGCTCTCCCCCCTTGATTACTACCGTGCAGTCCTCGGGGGCGACAGAGCCTCGGAGATTATGGAAGCCGATTCGCCCTTTGCACCCGAGCAGCTAGCCGTCGCGGTGATGGACAGGATAAGCACGAGATACTCCGAGCGCGAGGACACTCTCACAGCGGTATGCCGCGCCATAGCGGCAACTCTGTCGGCAAAGCGCGGAAATTATATAGTTTTCTCGCCTTCCTTTGCCTACTCCGAGGCACTTGCGGGTATATTTAAGTCGAAATATCCTCACCTGAAGGCTCTCGTTCAAGGAAAAAACATGTCGGCAAGAGAAAAAGCCGAGTTCCTCGCCGCTTTCCATGAAAAAAACGGCTCCTATCTCGTTGCATTCTGCGTTATGGGCGGCATCTTTGCCGAGGGAATTGACCTTGTCGGCGAGTCGCTTATCGGCGCTGTCGTCGTCGGAATAGGCCTGCCGCAGCTCTCCTACGAGCGCGAGGCTATCGCCGCATATTTTGACGAGCGATATGAAAAGGGCAAGGAGTTTGCCTATATCTACCCCGGCATGAACCGAGTTCTTCAGGCGGCAGGGCGTGTCATCAGACGCGAGGACGACCGGGGCGTTATAGTCCTCATAGACGACCGCTTCGACGACCCGATATACAAAAAAAGCCTCCCTAAGCTCTGGCGCGGAATAAAATTCATATCCGACCCGAAGGAGCTCAAGACGGCTCTCGAGGACTTCTGGCGCGAGACGAAGTCCGACTAGGCAAGAGTGATAAGAGCCGAAAGCGCTGAAAATTCAGGCTTTAGAGCGAGTTTGGATCATTCTCTCTTGCCTAAAAAAAGACAGATAGATTGGAGCTTTAAAATGAAAACTCTTATGCTGATTTGCGAAATAATCATAGGTCTGGTGGGAGTATTCACCATAATCACCGGAAGGGACACCCACGACAGAATGCACGGAATCTTCGTCGTTCTGCTCTGCTTTTGCGGGCTCTGCGACCACTTCTTCTCGCACTTTGACGTAGTGAGTGAAATAATGCTCGGCATAACCGCCGTGTACGGACTGTTCTTCATTATTTTCTTCTCGGCGAAGGACGTCCACGAGCGCGCCCTAAAGCTGAAGGAGCAATTCAAGGGCGGAAAGGATAAGGAATAGGTAAAGCGACGCAGGATACCGCCGAAGGCGGTTACGCATACCGCGTAAGCGGTATCTTGCCCGGCGAGGAGATGAAAGCCTCAAGAAAAACAAAGCGGAACAATCACCAAAAACTACACCCCGAGCGGCAATACCCCTGCGACATTCGTCGCCGGGTAGATTCCTCGTACGGGAATTTGCTCCGCCCTGCAAGGCTTCCGACACGGAAGCGGCGGAGCAATGTTTCGAACCCAATTCGCGCGTTTTATTTCAATTCTTGCCTTTGATAGACAAAGCTAAAACACTAGCTTTCCGTTCGCGCGAGTGGGTTCGAAAGCGTACGGGCCACCATAGAATAGAAAAATGGACACCGTGATTGGTGTCCATTTTCTATGGTGAAGCAAACGCTTCAATATCCGAACTGCCTTCTATTGCCTCAAGCTCGTCGCTTGTGGGAACTGTTACAGGCTCATTTTTGAAATTAAAGGTTATTACGAGCTTGTCGTCGTAAAGTAACACACATTTCACAAGACTGTCAATCAAACGCTCCTTATTTGTCTCAATTGTTAAGTCAAGTTTACGGAATTTGTCCAAAGCAAATAAAATTTGTTCTTTTGTTAGCTTGGGAGTGCTTGTCTGCTCTTTCAAAATATTGAGCTGAATTTGCTCTTCCTCGGCTTCAAGCTCCTCGAGCTTTGCCTTGGTTGAACGAGTGATAATTCCTGCCGCAATAGCCTTCATTACGTTGTCAATGGATTTACGGACTTCCTTAAGCTGAGCCTCAAGAAGCGGTATAACCTTGTTGTCTTCGTCAAGCAATGCCACTATCTCATCGGCAATCTTATCAAGAGCTTCGTCATCAAAAAGAACCTTGATAACCTTATTCAGCACAAGCTCCTCAATCCATTCCTTACGAACGGCTTTTTTATCGCACTCGTGCCTCTTTGCGCTAGCACATTTGTAGTAGCGGTAGATATTGCCGTTTTTCTTTTGTGCGGAATCTCCGACCATCATACTGTGGCACTTTCCGCAGAACAGCTTGGTAGTAAGCACGTACTTTTCTTCTGCCTTGTTCTTGGCTGATGCATGCTTGTTCTGTGCCATTCGCCTTTCGACTACCTTGAATGTGTCTTCTGACACTATAGCGGGTACACCGCCCGGAATTTCAATACCGTTATAGTGATACACACCCATATAAGATTTGTTACCAAGCATTCGGTTGAGCGTGCCATGATTAAAGGCTTTGCCCTTCTGCGTTTTAAGTCCTCTTGCATTTAGACTGTGCACTATTTCCGCAATAGACTCTCCGTGAGCATAACGCTCAAAGATTTCAGCCACTATGGGAGCTTTTAAAGGGTCAATTTGGAAGTGCTTCTCCTCGTCAACGGTGTAACCGTATGGAAGACCATTTCCACCGTTAAAACGACATTTTAAGGCATTCTCGGTGAGACCCCGTGTTACCTTTTCTGCAAGATCAGCGGAATAGTATTCCGCCATACCCTCAAGCACGGATTCAAGAATTATGCCCTCAGCACCTTCAGAGATTGCTTCGGTTGCGGAAATGACACGAACGTCGTTCTTCTTCAAAGCAGCCTTATATTTTGCACTGTCGTAGCGGTTACGAGAAAATCGGTCGAGCTTCCAAACTATGACTACGTCAAAGGTTTTCTTCGCACTGTCGCGAATCATTCGCTGAAATTCAGGACGGTTATCGGTCTTGGCAGAATATGCCCTGTCAATGTAATGCCCGACTATCGTAATGCCATTCTTCTCGGCAAAAGCAGTGTTCTCACGAATCTGCCCCTCAATCGACTCCTCGCGCTGATTGTCCGAGGAATATCTCGCATAAATTACACCCGTCATTTACTCTTACCCCTTCCCTAAAATTTGTGCTTTGATTGTAGCATAAACTTCTCTGATATTCAAGTCTTTTTAACTACTTATTTTGCCAAAACACCTCGATTTTAGCAAGGTGTGCACGTCCAGGTACATCTCATTACGATATTGCCACTAAAACTTGAAAAATCACTATGCCTAAATCAATGAAAAAGCGCTTGAGAGTTGCAAAAAAATTACAGCACTAAACAAAGAAAAGCCTCGAGATCCGAGGCTTTGTTTTTAGCTAAATATGGGTCGCAAAAAATCCACAGCATTACGCTCAACCATCAGAAATATCTTATTTGGTTTCGGTACGTTGTTGTGGGATTTTATTAAACCATCCAAACCAACGATAACGCCTGGATTGCCACGTATAACAACCACAGTTATACAATCTTTGTCACAAATCGGTTTTAACACATATTTCTTTTCTCGTGCTGGTCTCGACATGCCTCCAAAGAGGTAAAATTGCTCCCAGATTATATCACCGCTTTCTGTGCAGTGAATATGAGTGGCTTTTGTAGCTCTTTTTCTGCTAACGTAGAGATTCGCAGCAATATCATTGAACTTTAAATTGTACAAATCAAAATAATCCAACCTCTGTTTAGGAGCTTTTCCTATAAACTTAGATAGCTTTCTCGAATTAACAAAGCACATTATTTTACCCTCTTGTTAAAGTCGTCAATATCGCGGAGCAGCTTTTTGTAACGTTCGTCATCACGTAACGATGCAAAACATTCCATTGACATTATTTCTTCGAGATTTTGGAATCGATCGCCCAAGCGATTGCTAACGTTAGAAAGAAACGGAGAGTCTATTTTGAAGCCGGAAGCTATAAGCTCCTCTTTATCCTTGATGTCATAGTTGATTGCTTTCTCAAGAGAGTCAAGCGCAAGCTCTGAGTTGCCAAACTCCATCGCTTTTTCCGCAAGCAGAACGTAGATATCACCGCCTTCAACGTGGTGGAAGGGCATCTTCGTCTCGCCTTCAAATATAACGTCGAGCATTCTTATCAGACGTTGATATATATCCATCGCCTTCTCAGGCTCTTCTGTCAGATCATAAGCCTTGCCGAGACTGACCGCACCGTATAGAAGGGCGTGGATCAAATTCATTATATAAAACTGCCAGCTTGTGATCTCGGTTTTGTAATCCTTCTGCCAATGTGCGTGAATGGAGTACATTTTATGGATATTGAAATCTGCCCTTGACGGAAATTTTTCAGCTTGCCTTCTTGCTTCTTCAAATTTGCCGTTAGCACAGTGGAGCATAAGCATTATCATTCTGGCGCGGAGTATGCGGTTTACATTATCATCATAGGAGAATATAGTATTTGCATGCTTTTCGCAAGACTCGTAAAGAGCCTTTGCATTCTTCTCGTCATAAATGGAATTTTGCGGATATGCGAGCGAAATTTCAAGCTCCATACAGTTTATAAGGAGTGTAAAGTTGTTGGGGTAGATCTCTAATCCCTCAAGCAGCACATTGTACTTGTCGGTCAAGCACTCGATGGTCAAAGGAAATGTGAGTTTGCTTTGCGCTCTCCTCATTATTTCCGAAATATCCTCGTTTTTCTTTATATCTCCGGTTCCGAGAATTGTGTCCGTACTAACACCAAATACATGCGCCAATGGAACGATTTGCGAAAGGTCAGGCATTCCGCTTTCGTTCTCCCATTTAGAAATAGCTTGTGCGGTAACACCAATTTTCTCTGCAAGCTCTTCTTGAGTAAGACCTCGGCTTTTACGAAGTTCTTTTATCGTTTTTCCAATTGAATGTTGCATACAGCTCCTCCTCTGTTTCGTTGCAATAAGTATATCAAAAAACGGTGTGTTTTTGAAGATACTAATTCGCAACACAAACTCAACGTTCCGTTGTATTAATTATAGCATCAATTCTTCAAAACTTCAAGAGGCTGGCTTAATATTGACTATTTTTCAAGTTTGTGCTATAATTATTGTGACAATAAGATAAGAAGTAGGGGGCGTGAGTAAGAAAGATGAAAAAGATAATCATATTATTTCTAGTATTATTTTTCGGGTTTATCATTTCTCTACAACTCCAAAGTTCTAGCATCCCCAACATATTTATTATCGAGGCTATAATAGCTGTTGTCGCATATTTATTACAAGCGATTTGTCGCGTAGTTTATGTGTACGTAATTAAAAGAAAAGCACAAAAAATATACAATTGTCCTTTCAAACATAATAGTTTAATAAAATTAGTTTTCTCGGTTTTACCAAGATTTATAGCGCTACATAATAGCGACAACTCTATAAACTTAATCATAATCTTTGTTCGTAGAAAGCATGCAAAGTATCATTTTGATTCGAAAACTCGCGTTGAAGTTTACGTTGGAAATAGAGAAACATATCGTACAGGCAAGATTCGCTATTCCGTTGGAAAAAACGTTACATGGAAACTAAACAGCGGATTTAACATTAAAAGTATTGAGAGTGCAAAAAGTATTTTTGTATTATCAAGAAAACCTATGGATATCACTTCTTCGGATAAAAAAGCAAACAGCTACCTTGAAAACGGTGATGCCTTCCACGAGGATTGCGTAGTATACTCCAAAAAACACTTTATGGAAAAAGTGCAATAGAGATTAAATTCAAGCAGCATAAGCTTTCCCCTTAAACATTTAATATTTTGAAAGGTTCTGCCTAAAAACTGGCAGACCTTTTTCTTTGAAAATTATCGAGATTTAAAATATATACATATTGACTTTTTGAAGTATAAAACCACGGTATAGACCTCGGAAATTGAGCAAAAAATCGAGGTGGTAGAGTAAACATACCACCCCATATTCCTAAATGTTTTTGCAAGGTCTAGACCGAGAAAACAGACTATAAATTTTACATCGAATTCTACGAATTTTTAGCGTAAATCAGCAGATGGGTAAAACTTGAGATATCAAGCTATTGAATATCTCTTTCGAATGTGGTATAATTTTATTGTAAGAGTAACAAGCTGTGCAAAATTTGAGCCGCTTGAAACAAAGAAAAGGCGCGAAAAAATGCCTCAAAATGCGATTTCAGATTGCAAGGTCTAAACCGTGGTAATATCCGATTTTGCCCTTTGGGAAGGGATATTCAAACACGAGTACAAAAACAAGTGTTTAATTCGAAAAATCGCGATATTTCCAAGCTCTAGACCGAGGCTTTTTTCACCAAAAAACGCACATACGGACGAAAAGGAGAAGTTATGAAAAAGAAGCTTAAAACTACGGAAATCTCCTTCAATGAAGCAGATCCCACGACCACGATTTATACATATAATACGAATCTGAAGAAGCGGCTTTTAGAGTTTTCCGAAGAATGTCCGGATTTATGTAAGGTTATCTTGAAAGACGAGGACGGTTGCATAGGATTTGAGATAAACAAGGATAATTTCACTTTTAGGTGCATGAAGCCGGCATCTGAAGAAAAGCGTGAAAAAGCCAGGGAGCAAATGAATAAGCTGATTGGCAAGACAACCGAGGCGAACGCAACGATAAGTGAGCCGAAAACAGAACTAATAACCAATACAAAAAAGACGCTTTGGGAGCAAAAATACGGCAAAAATTAGCCAAAAAGTTGGGTCGATTTTTAAGCAGCCGGCTATAAAATTGTCAATAGGTTTTTGAGAAATTTTTCTTAAGCCGAATGAATAATATGCAAATTTTAAAACATCAGTCAAGGGTAAAACGAGCGTGCTTCGCGCGCCCTTGACAGCTGCTTCAAAATTCGCTGAAAAAGCAATTAAGGGCTTAAGAAAAATTATGAAGTGCAAACTTCCAAATTACTGTTCGTCAGGATTGTAATAAGGCTTGTTGTCACGAAGAACTGCAAAGATAATGTTGGTCATTTTCCTTGTAACGTGCCCAATTGCATTCATATAAGGTTTGCCCTCGGCACGTTTCTTTTGGAAGAAAGCTTTCATGTGAGAATCAAATGTAGCGGCGGCGGTAGAAGCTTGCCAAAGTGCACGTCGCAAATAAGGAGAACCACGTTTGGACATGTGGTTATGTGTTCCAACGAATTCACCAGACTGAGTTACTGTAGGATCAATCCCGGCGAAAGCGGCAAGCTTGGCTGCAGATTCAAATCTGGATATGTCTCCAATCTCACTGAATATGGTAGCACCCAGCGTTGGTCCAATGCCAGGGATAGTGGTTATGTATGTGTTAAAATGAGAAAATAGTTCTGCAATCTTGGAATCTATCTCAGCGATCTGTTGTTCTGAGAAGCGAATATGTTCCATGTGTTGCTTAATTAAAATTCCCATTGTGTTATGTTCAAGAATAATACCGAAAGAGTTTTGAGCAAGAGCTTTTATCTCTTCAGCTTTAGCTGTTCCAAAACGCTTGCGGCTAGGTGTCTCTATGAGCTGAGTAAGCTTTTCAGTGTCGATGTTAAGTATCTCATCCGGGGTGGATGCAGCACGTAAAAGTTCTGAGGACGTAAGACCGAATACATCCGTGAAAATTGTTTCGTATTCAGGAAATGCTTGATCTAACAAGGCAATTACTTTGTGTTTTAGGTCAGCGGTCATATCCACAATGAAGGTTCGTGCACGGCAAAGCTCTCTTAACTCGTAAACGACAGATGGAGGCATACCGCCTTCGGTATATCTGCCGAAACGAATAACCTCTGCTATTATGAACGAGTCATGCTCATCGCTCTTTACTTGGCGTATATACATTCCGCGCAGAGCGTTAGACTGTATTGGATTAAGAACGTGAACTGGATACCCCTCACGCTTTAGCGCGGAATAGAGAGCAAGCCAGTAGTGGCTGGTAGATTCCATACCGATGATGAAATCTGAAGGGGTGTTGCTAACAGATTGTAAAATCCCTTTGAGTTTAGAAAATCCGGTAGCATCATTTTTGAAGTTGAATGCTTTCTTTACAATGGTGCCTTCACGGTCAATAATAATTGCTTCATGACTGCGCTTGGCAATGTCTACACCAACAATAAACATAAAGGTATTCCTTCCTTTCATGATTCGGACAGTATCCTCACATCCTTATGGATCACAACCTGCTGGGAAATTAGAAGAAAGCATAGAGCTTCGACATCCGGCCAATAAATGAACTCCCATAAGGCAGAGGCCTCAAACTGCTTAAAGTGAACAGATAGTCACAAGGATAATAGAAGAGCAACCTCTGTCCGTTATGGTTATTATATCATATCCGAAAAGAGTTCGGAAGAGATATCTAAAAAATGCAGAAAGACGATCAAACTGCTTAAAGAAAAACTGTGCTTTCACGGAGAATAGAAGGTCAGATCTTTCTGCATATATATTCGGAAATTATGCAGTTGTAACAACAAATTATTTACGGTTTATATTATAGCAGGAGAAAGGGTTGGCGTCATAATGCGCCCACCCGCTTCACATCGGACGGCAGTGCCGACCGAATTAACGAGAGTTAGAGAGATTTCACGAGATTTTGCCAGGTGACGCTGTGGGTAATACTGTAGGTCAAAAAACGCTATTTTTAAAAAACAGCGCCACAAGTAACGCTTTGACATCGAATTTTCGAGATCTTTCCAAAGAGTACACCAACGCTTTGAAAAACGCTTTGTAGGTCAACTAGGAAAGGATTAGAGAATGTACTTAAAAAAGATATGGAACAGAATAGTAGAGGTTCTGTCTGACAAATCCTCGGGAATTCAACCCGAGTTCAGACAGCAGCTTGCGAACATAGCAAAACGCATCGAGGAATTACTAAAGGACAAGCACGGGGAGTGCGAAATTCCCGATGATTTGATAAAGGAAATCGCAAGGTGTCTTGCACCCGATATTGTAGCATTCTTCGAAACCGAAGAAGCAAAACGAGAGTTTGAAGAGTGGAAACTCGAACAAGAGAAAAAACTAGCTGAAAAAGCGAAAAACGAGGCGATGCCCAAGTGAGCATCGCCTCGCGCTTTTTATGTGTAATTAGAGATAAAATCGAAGTAAAAAACAAATCCGAACCACTTATCTGTTACGAAGTAGTTCGGATATGTTTTGTTTGGTGACCCGTACGGGAATCGAACCCATGTTACAGCCGTGAAAGGGCCGTGTCTTAACCTCTTGACCAACGGGCCTTAATAAAGAATGTCGAAGCCGAAGTGGGCTTCGACATTCTGGTAGCGGATGTCGGATTTGAACCAACGACCTACCGGGTATGAACCGGGCGCTCTAGCCAGCTGAGCTAATCCGCCAAACAAGACTTTGCAAATCTCGCTTTGCTATTATACCACAACTATTTTGAATTGTCAAGGGCTTTTTGAAAGATTTTGCGGCTTTTTTAATCTTTCGTTTTGAGTGCGTTCGTAAGACCTCCGCCTTTGTTCATATCCTCGATATGACACAGAAGGGCAAGCGCTGCCATTGGATAGAGCATCGTATAGAAGCAGAACACAAAAACGTCGAGCAGGCTCTCCGCCACAATCGTAAAGGCGGCAAGTCCGAGCATTGTTTTTATCAGCGAGGGCTTGTCAATGACAAGACGCGATGCATCGACAATATAGTAGAGATAGGCTGCAAGGCCGAAAGCTCCCGCAGAGCCGAGAAGCTCAAGCACCGTATTATGCGCCATCGTGGGCATAACGGCTATCGATATATACACGTCGTCGTAAACCTCGCCAAGAGTAAAGAAGCCCGCGCCGAAGAGCTTGTTCTCGGCAAAGAGCCGCCAAGCGTGTCCCCAAAGCTTGAAGCGTCCGTTGTCGCTCGTGCCGTACTTTATGAAGCTATGGAAAATCAGGACTATTTCTTCTCTCATCACCAAAAACAAAACCAAAGCAGCGGCTGCGCCCAAAATGAGCGTGGCTACGAACATAGGACGCCTTTTGCCCGACTTAAAGCAGGCAAAGACGATAGAGACAATAAGAACGAGCGTTCCGAAAAGAAAGGCGTTTCTCGAGCAGGTAGAGACTGCTCCTGCGTAAACGAGCAGCGCTGTGACAAGGTAAATCCAGCCGTGCTTTGCCTTCATCGCCCCGTAAAAGAGCACCGGAATAAATCCGACGAGGATTGAGGCAAGCGGATTTGAGGTTGACCATCCAAGATAAACGTTTTCCTTGATTATAGAGCCTGCTTCGGAAATGGCGTCGCCAAAGAGGAAAAGATGCCCGAGCTGAATGAGTATCATATAAGACATAACGAGCGTTATATAGCAGAAGTATTCAATAAGCTCCTCGGTGCTTTTCTCTACGGAGAGACCAAGGTAGAAAAGATAGAAAACGAGAAGATATATCAAAAGCTGACCTGCGCCGAAGGCAAGAGACTCGGGCTTCCAGGTTTCCGAAAAAGCGCCGTTCAGCAAAAAGGCAAGCGACAGGACGAGCGTAGGCAAAAGAAGCCGCGTTTTCCTGATATTTATCCTGCGGTAAAGGCGGTTGCGGACGATGAAGAATACTATCGCAAAAACGGCTATGCTCCCGAGCGCGATTATTACGGGCAGACGCCACTCGGTGAAGTAGTAGTCGGAATAGACCGGATTTGCCGGAGAATGCTCTCGTGACACTTGAAAGACAAATGCGGGAACGGTGATAAGCATCGGCCTTACCGAGCGGCAGACGAGAAGAGCCGTGACGGCAAGAGCGAGGCTCAGAAAATTGAAATAGAACTCAAGTCCCGTTATATGTCCGAGTGTGACGACGGCGGCGAAGACGAGAGGATACAGCTTCCCCATAAAGAATGCCGAGAGCAGTCGGCTGAATTCCTGCGCTTTTACCTTTTGCATACTTCCTCCCTTCGTCCCGGCACGAATTTATTCGAGCTCGGACTCTATTGTCTTCAAAACGAGAGGGAAAACCCTCTTTCTTTCATAAAATCTGTATCTTTCCTCTGCCTCGGAAGAGCCAACCAGCCCCTTGTCATGAGCCATATATATCGCCTCGACGAATGCCGAGGCGTCTCCCTCGGGGTACAAAGTGCCCACCCGTGTTGAATTAACGACGTCACGGTGACCCTTAATATCCGAAATAACGGTATAGCAGCCGCAGCCGAGCGCCTCGACTATATTGAAGGGCAGCCCCTCGATTTTCGCCGCGCTCACGTAAAGACTGCATGCACGCATAAAGTCGCAGGCGTCGGTGCGCTTACCGAAGAAGGTCACCGAGTCAGAGCAGCCGAGGCTCCGTGCAAGCGTCTGCAAATTCTCTCGCTCCGAGCCGTCGCCAACCAGCCAAAGCTGAGCGTTAGGTATTCTCTCCTTGACTTTCGGCAGGGCGCGGATAAGAAACTCTTGATTTTTCCTTGCCGAGAGCTCACCCACGAAAAGAAGGGCGTATTTTCCCTCTCCGTACTCCCGTCTTATCTCCTCGGGCGGAGTGATAACCTCCCTTATTTCGACTCCAACGCCGTCAACGAAGGACACTTTACCTCGGCAAAGCCGCATTTTCTCGGCTATTTCTCTGTCCTCGGCGTTCATGACTATTATAGCGTCAGTCCTCGGCGCAACCAGCCTCTCGCAAAGCGAAAGAAGCCTTCTTTTAATAAAGCCGGTATTCCTCGAAAAGAGGTAGCCGTGTACGATATTTATAACTCTCGGGCGCGCGCGCCTCGGAAGAGCAAGTCTGATATGAAACGCCGCAAGGGTGGTGTTAAGGATAACGGCATCAAAGCCCTCACGCTTTATTATCTCGCGTATCCTGCGTCTGCAGGCGGTGTTCTTTGGTGAGAAAAACTTTTTTTCAAAGGGTATATCGTAATCGGCGCCCTCTCCTCTCGCCATCACAGAGACGGTGTGTCCGTGCCGGCGGAGAGCCTCTATATATCCGAGGTGGAAGTTTTTGATATGCGTCATATTTGAGGCGGCGTAAAGAATTTTACTCATTATTCCCGACCTCGCCCTCCTCGGTCTTTTCCTCCGACACGCCGTCCTGCGAGTCGGTGTCCGAATTTTCCTCGGTGGGAACGGTGTATATCTCATTCTTATTGAACGCCTTAAAGGGTGTGGCGAAGAGTATTGCCAAATCCATGCCGAGCGTCCAGTTCTCGATATACTCTATATCCTCACGTATGCGCTTCTCAACCGAGGTATCTCCGCGAAGTCCCTTTACCTGCGCAAGACCGGTCATGCCCGGCTTTACGTAATGCTTGACCATATAAAGCGGTATCGTCTGCTTGAATTCCTCGACGAAGTGGGGTATCTCGGGTCTCGGACCTACGAGCGACATATCGCCAAGGAGAACGTTGAAGAGCTGGGGAAGCTCGTCTATCGCGGTGCTTCTGATAAACGCGCCGAACTTGGTTTTTCTCGTGTCTCCCTTATGCGACCACGCCTTAGTCGACTCTCTGTTAAGGCGCATGGAGCGGAACTTATACATCGTGAATATTTTGCCCATCTTGCCCACTCTTCTCTGCTTGAAGAGAACGGGACCGGGCGAGGAAATAAATACTCCGATAGCGGCAAATATCATAATCGGCAGGGTGGCTATGATGAGGGCGAGTGAGCCGAGAATATCCATTATCCTCTTGACGAAGGCGTTCGCCGGGTTGTCAAGCGGTGTGCTGTGAATATTGATTATAGGCATATAGCCGACGCGCTCTATCTGACGCGCGGTCTTAAGGAAGCCGTAAATAACCGGAAGGAAATACACCTTAACGCATCTGTCATCACACATATTGACAAGCTTGATAAGGCTCTTCTTATCGTATGAATCTATCGCAAAGACGACGAAATCGGGACTGTACTCGTCAAGCACGGCCTCAAGATCCTCAAAATCTCCGAGCTTGTCACAGCCAATCTCGTCACTCATCTTTCTTCCTACCGCACCGACCACAACAATGCCGTTATCGGGGGTCTCGGATAATTGATTTATATACTCCTTCGCAGTCGTGATATTGTCACCGACTATTATAACCTTCTGGAGCTTGAACCGGTTTTTTCTCCAGGCGAGAATTATATTGACTATTATACGCTTTTTGAGCAGAAGGAACGCCGTGCTGATTATGCTGAAGACGGCAATCCAAACGAAGACGAAGTGTCTCTCCTCCCCCTCAAGCAAAATCGAGTTGAGAATAACGGCAAGCGAAAAGAATATGCAGTTAGCCCTGATTATATGGTGAATAAAGTGAGATATTTTGACATGGGGTACGGGGCGATAAATATTGAACGCCTGATAAATAAATGAGAGAACCAAAACCGAGACGAACATCGGGAGAATGACGGTATAATCGAAAATGTTTACCGGCGCGCTGTTCATAATTACGACGGTGAGCATATACGACACTATCATAATGCCGAAGTTCAAGACTATATCAATAAAGTTCTCAAAGAGGTAAAAAATGCCCGGTCTCTCGGATCTCATATAAATCTCCTTTTAGGATTTTAAAGCTTTCAAATATATAATAGCACCTTTGCCGGCGTTTGTCAACAATTGTCGGCCTTCCTCTTTTTGTCGACGCCTCTCCAGCTTCCGAAGAAATAGAAGAAAATTCCGATAACGAATGGCGTGAAGCCTGCGAGGGCGTCGCCGAGCCAGAAGCCGTAGTGCCTCATATCAAGGGCGATGCCAAAGAGAAGCGACAGACCTATACGCATTATTATGCCGTCGAAAATTGCCGTTGCAAAATTGACCTTATAGTTTCCGCTTCCGTTGAGAAGAGCGTTCATTATCGCGCGGAGAGCGCTTCCGAAGAAGAGTAGCACTGCTATCGGCAGATATCCGCCAACGATAGCAAGGGTATCGGGCTCATCGGCAAAGATAGAGAAGACGGCGTTCGGCATAAGGCAAATGAACACCGACGCCAAGCTCGCCATCGAAAGCATTATCACTGCAAGCACGCCGAGGGTGCGCTTTACCCTTTCCGTCTTCCCTGCGGCAATATTCTGACCGACTATCGTCGAGCCTGCCGTGTTCATTGCCGCCGAGATAAGATTGGCTACGTTGTTTATCTTGTTGGAAAATCCCGAAAAGGCGGATATAGCAAGGCTGTAGGAATTTACCCAGGAGTTGACGAAGAGGCGCGACACCTGTATTGCCGCCATCTTTATCGCCATGGGAGTGCCGAGCTTCAAGAGGTCGGAGAGCATCTCGCGGTCAAAGGTGAAAAGCTGACGGACTGTGATATCAAGCGCAAATCGCTCGCGGTTTTTGGCAAGGAACATAAGCGAAATAATGAAGCTCGCCGCCTGGCTTATTACGGTGGCGAGAGCCGCGCCGAGCGCTCCCCAGTCGAAGACGAAGACGAATATCAAATCAAGCACTACGTTGGCCACCGCGGCGATGGTGATGAAGACGAAGGGGTGCTTTGAGTCGCCCATTCCGCGCAAAACCGCGCTGACGGCATTGTAGCCGTAGATGAATATTAAGCCGACCATACAGACGGAGGAGTATTCGAGCGCGCCCACGTAAGACTCGCTCGGAGTATTCATAAGCGAGAGTATTCCGTGGCGGAAAATCAGGGAAAGGACGCTGACCGCCGCAGCACTGATTAAGAGAAACGCAGACATTGTGCCCACAAAGCGCCCGATCTTATCACGTCTGCCCTCGCCTATGTACCTCGCTATGATAACCTGTCCCGCGTTCGAAAAGCCGATAGCCACGAAGGTCAGAAATGAGGCTACGTCGCCGCCAACTGACACCGCTGAGATGCCGGGATTGCCGAGTGCCTCGCCCACTACTACCATATCTATCATATTGTAGACTACCTGCAAAAGATTCGACAGGAAAAGCGGCAGAGAGAATATAATAAGCTGCTTCGTTATGCTGCCCTTTGTAAAGTCCTTGATTTCGGTTGCGTTCATTTATTTTTCCACTTCTTGTATTGAAATATATTACTGAATATTTATTGTAGCATACTTTTACGCTTTTTTCAAGTTTTGGAGCAAACTTACCCTAAGTTTTTTTGTTTTACTTGACACGGGGGGACGGGTGTGGTAAAATATGAGCAGTAAATTAAAGGAGGAGCTCCCTATGAAATTTGACGAGCAGGTCGGAAAAATCGAGAAAATTATAGGCTACAGCTTTAGTGACCGCGCGCTTCTCAGGCAGGCATTCACGCGCAGCAGCTATTGCAACGAGCAGGGACGAGCCTCCCTGCAATCAAACGAGGTGCTCGAGTTTATCGGCGACAGCGCGCTCTCGACGGCAATAATCACCCTGCTTATGAGGGAACGCTCCGAGCGCTGTGAGGAGGGGCTTCGCACGACGCTCACCGAGGGCGACTTCTCAAATATCAAGGCGGCGCTCAGCAACAAGCGCAATCTTTCGGTCAGCACCGAGAGGCTCGGACTTGAGAAATATCTTATCGTAGGCGAGGGCGACGAGAGGCTCGGTGTCAGGTCGCAGCCGTCTGTGATGGAGGACCTCTTTGAGAGCATTATCGGCGCTATATTCGTAGATTCGGGAATGCGTATTGAGCCTGTAATAGACGCGGTTAAGAGAATGCTCGACACCTCGGTCTACGACTTTACCGACGCGGCACGTGCCGTCCCTCAGAGCGCGAAAAACGAGCTTCAGGAGTGGTGCGCCAAAAAAACCGTTAGGCTTCCCGCCCCCGTTTACAAAACGCTGTCCGAAAGCGGCCCCGACCATCAGAAAATCTTCGTACGAGGCTGTTATATTGGCGAGGAGCTGTACGGCTGTGGCGAGGGCAAGAGCACCAAGTCGGCTGACTCCGCCGCGGCAGAGGAGGCTCTCAAAAGGCTGAAGAGCGAGCACTCCGACGCCACAGGAGAGCCCGAATATACCGAGCGTCTGCGCAAGCTCGCCGCCGAGGCGCACACAGCGCCCCCCGAATACACCGACCTTGGCGAAACCGAGCGCTCCTCAAGCTCCGAGCGTGAGTACAGATGCGAGTGTCGCCTTCTCGGAAGGAGCGCGCTTGGCATCGGCAAAAGCAAGCGCGAGGCAAGAAAAAACGCCGCAGAGGCGCTCCTTTTCCTCTTCGACGGAAAAAATTAACAAAATCAACTTTTTTGTATTTGTCACTTGATTTATGGGTTTGAATATGATATACTGATAATGGCTTTTAGCCAAAAAAACTTAGGAGAAACGAAATGAAAGACTTAATCAAATCATTCGACAACCTTCCTTGGATAGCAAAAATCATTCTCTGCATCCCCGTGCTTGACATCGTTTGGGCTATCTACAGAATAATTAAGGGCGTTGCAAACAACGATGCGCTTCTTATCGTCGTTGGTATCATCTGGCTTATCGGCGGATGCACTATTACTTGGGTTTGGGACCTTGTCACCACCCTTCTTTATAAGCACCCCAAGCTTGCATAATGTAAACTAATATTTACATAGAAAAGCAACCGCGTTAGCATGATACTCCGTCAGGAGTATCATGCTAAGTTATGATTGCCCTTCGGGCAAGTTATGAGTTTTGATTGGCTACGCCAAGTTATGATGCCCTAACGGGCAGTTTGAAGTAACCGGGGCAATCATATCATAACGCTTGCGTGCAAGCTCATAACGGTGAGCGAAAGCGAACCTCATAACTCTAAACTAAAACAGGTAGAAAAAGAGAGAACATTTCGGCTGTAAAACCGATTTGCTCTCTCTTCTGCTGTTATATGGGTTTTGGCTTAGCCCACTTGCATTTGACTAGTCAAATGCGATGCTTGCACTTTCGTCAAAGTTAAAATTCTCCGCTAAGGACATCACTCATTACGTTCTCTATCCTTTTTCTGCTTTTTCTCTAAAACTCAACACGGGTAGTGGGCAACCCGCGCTGAGCGCGGATTTCACCCGTCGCGCGCGACGGATTCTCGGCGGTTGTCACCAAAGATGCTCACTATACAAGAGGGATTAGGTTTGAGGGAGAAGCGTCGTCTTTGACCCGAAGCCGTAGTTGCCTACGGCAAGTGGGAGAAAACGGCGGTTGTCACCAAAGATAATCACTCTTGGGCGGGAATTATTAAGCCGTAGCTGCCCTCCGCCTTCCTCTTGTAAACCACGCAAACGTCACCCGACTGAGCATCGGTGAATGCGTAGAAGCTGTGTCCTACGAGATTCATCTGAAGAATTGCTTCCTCGGGGCTCATTGGCTTGAATGGGAAGGTCTTCACTCTAATCTCGAAGTCGCCCTCCTCTACGTACTCGTCATCGTCCTCCTCACCTATTATAAACGCACCCCGCTTGAGGTTCTTCTCTATCTTCGTCTTGTTTTTGCGTATCTGTCTTTCAAGCCCCTCAACTGCGCGGTCAAGCGCGGTCATAAAGGTTTCGCCCTCGTCCTCGCATCTGAAGACGGTACCGTTATAATTTATGGTAATCTCGATGATTTTCGTCCCCTTGCGAGTTTTACAGGTAACGAATGCCTCTGAGTCGTCGCCAAAGAACTTGTCAAATTTTGCAAGCTTCTTTTCTACGAGAGCCTTGAGACTTTCGCGAACCGTCATCTGTTTTCCGTAAATCGAAATCTTCATACCGATTACCATGCTCCTCTGTCGGAGCATCCTTTCCTTGATGTTGCGGAGGGTTTCCCCGGTGTAATTGAAATTACCCGCGGATTCCTATCCGCACTTATATTATAGCATATTTTTTGTGAAAAATAAATAGTTTTTCAAAAATTTTCACACATTTTTTAAGAATTATGCACAAGAAACAAAATCCCACCGTTTAGTTACCTCATTTTGCACAAAAATCAGCGCAATATATATATTCTCTATTGACACAATCGATTTTGTGTGATATAATGGAATAGAAGTGCCTGCGAAAGCTCACCGGTACCTTACTCACGTAAAGGAGAAGCTATGTCAAAGAGGAAGCAAACAGTTATTTTCATTATAGCCCAGATGCTTATTATTGCAATCACCGCAACGCTGTCTATTCTGATATTCCAAGCCGTTAGTAACGCGCTGCACGTTGACGGCGGCACGACGCCTGACCCCTATCTATCCTTCAACCACGTTTTTTTCAGCGAGGAAGAAGCCGAATCCTTTGACGGACTCAAGGGCTACGTACCTTTTCTGCTCGGAGATGCTGACTATTATAGCGGTCATCTCAGACACGACGGAACTAACACCGTCTATGAGTTCTACTACTCCGACATAATAAGAGGAGAGGAGCATACTTCCTATGACATATTCTTTGGTACGACACTGAAAAAGGAAAAGGGCAATCTTTTTGATAACGCCGATGTTATGGATATGTCGGGTATATCGGTAAAAATGCTGTACGCCGAGGACGAGCGAGGCAGTACGATACAGTTCGGCTTTGATTACAGCGGAAACGCCTACTACATCGAAATAGATAACCCGACGCCCGCATCCAGCGAGGACTATATGCCCGCGCTTGAGCAGCTTATTAACAAGCTGACAAAATAAATTCTCCCCAAAACCCTTCTAATTAAACAAACAGAAAGGAAAGCAACCTATGAAAAAGCTACTGACAGCCCTCATTCTTCTCTTCTGTGCCGTAATGCTCGCTTCCTGCGGGGGCGACGTATACAGCGAATCGGCGTATTCCGACGCGCTGACCGACAAAACGCTCAACATGCAGGGCTTCTACATATCTACCGACGAATTTATCGGCTCGACGAGCAGTATCGCGGGGCTTTCGAAGGCTTCGTTTACCGTAGGTGACGAGAAAAAGGAGCTTCGCACCCTTGAATTTGACTCGGAATATCGCGACTATTACACCTGCGCCTACCTTGCACCCGAGGCAATAAAGATAATAGACGATAGCTCCTTTGATTCAACTCCCGGCGTATTCTGGGCAGGAATAAAAAACCGAATTCGCGGCTACGGCGCACTTGTTGAGGCGGGAGCTCTTGACGCGGGGAAATATCCGATTCTCTGGGTAGAGATAGCGAAGGGCGAGGAAATCCCCGAGAGCTACCGCGGCAAGACGCTTGTTATGATAACCGAGAGCCGCGGCGTAAAAATCACAGACCTTGCAGACGGCACGGAAGAGCTGCGCGAGGCGTTCTACGAGAGGCGCGAGCTATACGGCGCAACCACACTTCCCTCCGAATACACCGACCACAAGGCTGAGCTCGCCACCGACGCTATGCTGGTGTACGGTAAGTTCGATTACGGCAATTCCATCTTTGGCACGACCGAGATATTCAATATGAGCTACTACCACGGGCTTGATATTACCGAGCTTGACGGCAAGAAATACGTGAAGGCTGCCGACTCGGTATATGCCACCTACGATTTCGAGAAGAGTGAGCAGGGCTCGATGCTTCTCACCGAGGCTTGCGACAGTAAGTCTGAGGGCGGCGTGTATTATTTCGCGCTTGAGGATTTAAAGGAAATTTACCTATCCACCAACATTGAGCCTGCGGAATAATGCCAGAATACAGTACAGGCGACCTCGCTTGAGGTCGCCTGATTTTTTGTTATTCGGGTCGGCTTTATGCCTTCTCGGTCTTGACGGCTCTTGCGCTGACCTTGCCCTCGGGCTTGATTTCTCCCGCAGCCTCGAGTGCCTTCTTCGTCATAAACGGGCCTACTATCTCGTAAACGAGAACGGCAAAGAGAGTGATGTTAAGCACAAGCTCTCCCCCGCCGAGAACGGCGTTTGCATCGTTAGCCATACCGAGCGCGACACCCGCCTGGGGAAGAAGAGTGATGCCGAGATATTTCACGATATTGGGCTCACACCCCGTCATTTTAGCGCTAGAGAATGCGCCGAGCATTTTTCCCGCAGAGCGCGATAGTATGTAAACTACTCCGATAAGGACGATTATCCAGCTTGAGAATACCTCGAGATTCAGCTCCGCGCCGCTGAGCACGAAGAAAAGCACGAGAAGCGGAGCGCTCCACCTATCCACCCTCTCCATAAGCTCCTCGGAGAAATCGCAGATGTTGCAGAACACCGTTCCGAGCATCATACAGGTGAGAAGCGAGGAAAATACGAGCGTGACACCCTCCATAATCGGAATCTCAATCTTCGAGAGTGCGACGGTAAGAAGCACGAAGGTAACCGAAACCGCCATACGCTTTGAGCGAGAGTGGAAGACTCGCTCGGTGAGGTTGAAGAGAAATCCCATAAGAGCGCCGAGGGCGAGTGAGGCAACTACCTCAAGTATAGGCTCAACCACCACAGAGAGAATATTTATGCCTTCCGATTCGAGACTTCGCGCAACTCCGAAGGAGATAGCGAAAAGCACGAGTCCCACCGCATCGTCGAGTGCAACCACGGGAAGGAGCATCGAGGTTACGGGGCCCTTTGCCTTGTACTGCTTAACTACCATAAGAGTAGCGGCAGGCGCGGTAGCCGCGGCAATAGCTCCGAGAGTTATCGCTACGGGAAGCGAAAGCACCTTCGGCATAGCGAAGTGAAGCCCTATGAGCACGGCGTCGACGAGAAGCGTCGTGACCACAGCCTGAAGGATACCGATGACCATAGCCTGCCTTCCTATCTTTTTGAGCTGTGACACGCGGAATTCGTTACCTATGGCAAAGGCGATAAAGCCGAGAGCCATATCGCATATAAGCGAATAATTCTCGACTGACTCGAGCGAGGTAAAGCCTATTCCCTCGATTCCAAGACGCCCGAGAACGAACGGGCCGACTAAAATTCCCGCAACGAGATACGCCGTAACCGCGGGGAGCTTCAAGAGCTTTGCAAGTCGGGATAAGAGAAGTCCCGCCAAAAGACAGACAGAAAGCGAAAGTAAAATTTCCATAGCAGCCTCCTTGACGCCACTTGGCGTCTTATGATAAAAGTCCCAAAAAAATCCCGGCCGAGAGCCTGCCCGACCGGTAAGTTCTTTATTAACGCTAATGATTATAGCACCAAATTCTTAATTTGTAAATAGCTTTTTGAAAATATTTTCAATATTTTTCCTTCATCTGTCGCTCGATAATGCGGTCTGCATCGCGCTTTGCGGCGGTTTCGCGCTTGTCGTAGAGCTTCTTACCCTTGCATAGCCCGACCGCGCATTTTACGTACGAGCCCTTGAAATAAAGCGAAAGCGGCACGAGGGTGTAGCCCTCGCGCGAAACGAGTCCCGTCAGCTTCATTATCTCGCGCTTGTGCATAAGGAGCTTTTTCGGGCGGAGGGGCTCGCGGTTGAAGATATTACCCTTTTCGTATGGGCTGATATGTACGCCGAGGGCAAACATCTCGCCCCCGTCTATCTCGCAGTAGGAGTCCTTCAGGTTACAGCCGCCCGCGCGGAGCGACTTGACCTCTGTGCCGAAGAGCTCGACGCCCGCCTCGTAGGTTTCCTCGACGAAATAGTCGTGGCGCGCCTTTCTGTTATCGGCTATTATTTTAGTTGCGCTCTTCTCTGCCATCGTGCGCTCCTTTCGTTTTTAAGACTTGGCAAGAGTGATAAGTGCCGAAAGCGCTGAAAATTCAGCCTTTAGAGCGAGTTCGGATTACTCTTGTTAACCTAAGATATTTTAGCACAAATCGAGAAGAAAATCAACCGTTTAGTCAATAAAATCCGAAATCAGCTCAAGAAGCTTGAATTTCACCCTGTATTTTCCGCCCGAAATCAAGGAAAGCTCCTCGTCGGTGTAGCCCGACACCCAGT
>JAZSIJ010000024.1:0-14696 GCA_045533755.1 Eubacteriales bacterium
TATATAATGACCTCGGCTCACCGTCAAGGGGAGACCCCCTCGGTGAGGAGGATATGCAGACGATTCGTGATGCTGATGAGTATTATCGCGGAAAGCGTGCGGCGCTTTCAATACTTTCCTATGGTGACAATAATGTGAAAATGCTTCTGCAGAAGCTTCGTATGCGCTCTATTTCGGGGGAGATAGCCGAGAAAATTGTAGAAGAAATGATCTCTCTCGGTTATATCGACGAGAAGCGCCAGCTTGAGAGGCTTATTTTGGATGACGCTAACAGGAAGCTCCTCGGTCCTCGCAAAACGCTTCCACGACTTTTGTCCAAGGGATATAATCTTGAGGACGTAAAGGAGGTCTACGCAAAGCTTTCACGCTCGGGTGAAGTGGATATAGAAAAAAACAAGAAACGGCTTCTTCTGAAGTATCTCAGCTCGGAAAAGGATACCGAAGAGGTAAAATGTCTACTCTTTAAATACGGATACGATTTTTGATATGACAAACAGGAATGAAAACAACAATTTTTTGATGGGACTGCGTGACGGAGTACCAATTTGCCTCGGCTATCTCTCGGTTTCGTTTGCCTTCGGTATATTTGCGGTAAGCTCGGGACTTTCCTTTTGGGAGGCAACGCTGATTTCCATGTTCAATCTGACCTCGGCAGGTCAGCTTGCCGCGGTGCCTATTATTACGGGCGGAGGCTCCATCGTCGAGCTTATAGTTGCCGAATTGGTTATAAATTCGCGGTATGCGCTTATGTCGGTCTCGCTTTCGCAGAGTATGGGTAAGAGCGTCAGAATACGCGACAGGCTTTGGATAGCATTTGCCAACACCGACGAGATTTTTGCCGTCGCGGTAGGCAGGGGCGAGCCTGTCGGGCGCAAATATATGCTCGGACTTGCCCTGACACCCTATTTTGGCTGGACTCTTGGCACGTTGCTTGGCGCTGTGGCGGGTAATATTCTTCCTGTCATACTTGTGTCTGCACTCGGTATTGCAATATACGGCATGTTTATAGCGATAGTAGTGCCTGCGGCAATGACAAGCGTCAAGACGGCGCTATGCGTCGCTCTGTCGATAGCTATGTCATGCATCTTCAGCTATGTGTCTCCGCTTAACCAAATTTCGGGCGGCTTCGTAATTATAATATGCGCTGTGACGGTCAGCCTCATTTTGGCGCTTTTAGCGCCGCTTCCCGAGGAAGAGGAGGTGGCAGCCGATGCCTGAAAATAAGATAATAGCCTTCTTTATATATCTTCTTGCAATGGCGGGAGTTACATATCTTCTCAGGCTTTTGCCTATCCTCTTCGTCAGACGTAAAATCAAGTCGCGCTTTGTAAGGTCTTTTTTGTATTACGTTCCTTATTCGGTGCTTACGGTTATGACGGTGCCGGCAATCTTCTCCTCAACCGCCTGCCTTTTCTCTGCGCTCCTAGGCTTTGCGGTTGCCGTAATACTTGCCTGCTTCAAGCGAGGTCTGCTCACCGTTTCGGCATCAGCCGTCGGAGCTGTGCTTCTCGCCGAGCTTCTCTATCCATATTTGCCCGAGGCAGTGCAGAACTTCTTTGCGGCAATTCCGCTATAATATAATAAAAAAAGAGCATAGATGCCGTCATGACACCTGTGCTCTTTTTGCGTGGCAACGGCCGACGTGTGAGGTTCAGCCGCTGTAAATTTTAAAGGCTAACGCCGGATTCAGCTTGCTTAGCTCGGAGTCCCCGTGCGCCGTTACATTTCCCAGCTTGCGAGCCAGGAGGAGAAGGAGAGAAATATGCTTTCCATTTCCTTTGTGAGCTCCTCGCCGTTTGTGAGCGTATAGACGTAGTCGTAGTTGTCAAATTTCTCGAGGTACTGATACTCATAGGTGTAATTGCCGTTATTCATCTCCAGAAGCGCACGCTCGGCAAGTGCTTCTGCTGCGCGCACGTTAGCTACGAGGTCGGCAAATGCTGTGGAGTCTATCTTTTCAATTTTTTCGACGATAGAGTCGAAATAGCCCTCCTTGTATCCGTAGTTCCACTGTTTTCCTTCGGTTTCAAGGTAGTATTTCGCATCTCGGGGGTGCAGGTAATAGCCCTTGTGGTATTCGCCATTCGAATCGGTGTAGGAATTGACGAAATAGGTGTTCCAAGAGGTAACGAAGTTGACGTAATCATACATAGAGTATATTTCGTCCACTATTCCCGAGGAAGCTATTTTTTGCCATAGAGCCATATCTGCCGAGAGATCCTCGGCCTTTATGATGGTGTATTCGGCGTCCACTATCTTGAAATTGAATTCATAGCCGTACATATCGGTGAAGCTTTCGTCCTCCGAGGGAGCGACCTCAAGCCTGCCTACGACCTTTACAGCTTGGTTGGTGTAGGTGAATTTCTGGTTTTTCTTTGGATACACCTCCATCGTGTTAGAAAGCTGAGAGGTATTAGGAATACAGAAGGGACAGCTCTGATAGGGCATATTCATAAGGAAAACGAACGAGCCGTCAGCGGGAGAGCTGGTAGCGAGATATCCGCTTATCGTGACTGTCTTGCCGTCGATGCTTTTCAGGTAATCGTAGCTGAGAGCCGATTTGAAGCTGAGCTTGACATCTGCGGCGTCTGTGCCACAGGCGGAAAGCGGAAAACTCGACACGGCTAGTGCCAAAATCAACAAAATGTAAATAATTCTTTTCATTTTTCCACCTCACTCGTTGATTGAATCACGCCTTGCTATGACGAGATTTGAGATGATGGTGGGAATTACGCTTATAGCGAAGATTGCAAGTAAAATTACCCATTCCATAGGATAGGTCTTGCCGATGTTCAAAACAACTCCCATAGATGAAACGTAGTCACGCATAAATAACAGGCAAAGGCGCGAGACGCCGAAGGCAAGCGCGGTGGAAAGAAGACCGATAATGCCGTTCTGTATGATATAAAGAAGGTTTATTTTCTTCATGCTGATGCCGATAAGACGCATAAGCGAGATTTCCTTTGCCGAATGATAGGCATTCAGAAGCGTGATAATCGAGATTATCATTATATTCATTATTATAATAATCGCACAGAGGACGAAAACTATATATTTTGTGGTGTTTGCCTCGTCGAGAATTCCCCTGACCGTGTCCATAGGCTCTATTGCCTGAAGCGTGAAGGAATCACCGTCTGCGACGTTGTATATTTTGCCATCGTATTCGTTCACGAGCTGCATTGCAGTAGCGGGATTTGTGGTTTTTACGAGTATTGCACACACGGTGTGCGCCACGTGACTATGCTCCCCGTGCTCTTCCTGCTCCTCTTTTTCTTCTTGCTCGTGGTCGTGCACCTGCCAGATGGTTTTAAGCTGTGTAAAAACTACGTTATCGTACGCAGTGTGGGTTTCCTTAAGTATACCAACCACTGTAACAGGCTGCGTGTGTTCGTCTCCGACGGCATGGGAGGTGTATATTTCGTCGCCTATTTCGAGCTCGTTCATTTTTGCGACTGCAGAGCCGACAACTACCTCGTAGACACCGTCTGAGGAGAAGAGCTCGCCTTCTGCCGTTTCTTTCCCGCTAAGGAAGGTGGGGGAGGTTCCGACCACCGACGCTCCGTTGTAGCTGTCTGCCATAGCGAACGGAATTACCTCGCGTACGCGCATATCCTGTCCGAGCTCGTCTACGACGGAATAGGGAATAGTTCCGAGAGGCGAGTCGGTGAAATACATAGTATTCATGGCAAGTTGGGTTTTACTTCCCGCAGGACCTATTATAGCAGAATAGTATCCGGCAGTGCCGCTGATGCCGTCGCTGACCTGCTCTGCGACGTTATAGGCGAGAACACCGACGCCTGCGGAAATGACGATAGAGAGTATAATTAGAATTATCTGAAGCTTCTTTACCGCCATATTTTTGAGGGCGAATTTAAGCATTTTCAGACACCCCCTCGTCCTTCGCGTCGTACATTCCGCCCGTCATTTCGTTCATATCAATAACGGCGTCGAAATATTTTGCAAGCCTGTCGTCGTGAGTGACGGCTATGAGAGTTTTGCCTCTTGCGACCTCACACAGCTCGCGCATAACCTCCTCGCCGATGGCAAAGTTAAGGTTGCCGGTAGGCTCGTCGGCGAGAATGATGTCGGGTGTCTTTACGAGCGCGCGTGCTATGGCGACTCTCTGCTTCTGACCGCCCGAGAGGTGCTTTATTTTACTGTTTTTCTTTTCTGATATTCCGAGCCTTTCGAGAAGCTCGTCCGCGCCCGAGGTGTCTATACCCTCAAGCTTTAATACGTTCACGTTATCCGCTACCGTCATTTCCTCAATGAGCTTGAAGTCCTGAAAAACGTAGCCGATGCTTTTTATACGGAAGGAGTCCTTTTCCTTTTGACTCTTCGCCGTCATGTTTACTCCGTCAATTACAACCGAGCCTGAGGTAGGAGCAATAATACCCGCAATAATATTTAAAAGGGTGGATTTTCCACAGCCTGATGCTCCGAGAAGCATGTAGGATTTACCGCTATCGAAAACAATGTCCTTGTAGTCGATGGCGGTTTCGTTTTTGAAGCGCTTTGATACGCCTTTTATCTCAATCATAGTATTCCTTTCGTGGTTAAATAATTCATTTTCAAAAGAGAAAACGATTACTTAATCCGAAAGCTTGACCTTAAGAGCGATAGGACTCAGAGTACACTTTATCTCGATTGAACGGGACAGTATACCGAGAGCCTGAGAGCTTTTTAATAAAGCAAAAGCGGTTGCCGATACGGCTGCAGCCGATAGAAGACCGAGAAACTCATTCACGTAGGACATGAATATACAAACCGGACAACCGTCAATCACGCAGTTGTGTTCGGTGGAAATCAATGGTACAAAAGAGGAAAACAATACGAAAAGGAGAACGCAAAGCAAAAGAATTGCGCAAATATGCTTTTTCATAATACACCTCCTCTTGTGATAAAAAGATTATAGCACCTTTTTCGAATAATGTCAATTAAATGCAGATTAAAATTTGCCTTTTCCATATTTTTCTTTGGCTATGGCTTTTAAATAACGAAATAAATTTTTGCTATTGATTTTTCCTTGAATAAGGTTTATAATGTTATTGTAAAAACGTTCGGAGGGAGGGCTTATGAAAAAATTTCTCATTTCACCGCTAAAAAATCAATATAAAGCAAACCTGCATTGCCACAGCACCCTCTCGGACGGAAGCCGAACGCCTCTGGAGCTGAAGGCTATGTACAAGGAGCACGGCTATGATATTCTTGCTATAACCGACCATAGCCACCCGAAGAGCCACGCCGATTTGAGCGACGAGGATTTCTTGATGCTTACGGGCTACGAGGCGTATATCAGAGAGTCGGGTGGGAAATTCGATGAATTCAAGCGTGAAATACACCTCAACCTGTTTGCAAGGAATCCTTACGATGAAACGATAATTTGCTACGATAAGCGCTACGTTAAGTATATTCCCGAAGCAGAGCTTGCGAAAAAAAGAAGGGTCGGCGACGGCACTCCGCGTGAATACTCGGTCGAATATATAAATAAATTCATAAAAACCGCAACCGAAAACGGCTACCTCGTTTCCTATAACCACCCATATTGGTCTATGGAGGACGTGGCGGATATTCTCTCCTACGAAAACCTCTGGAGCATGGAGCTGCGAAACACCGGCTCTTACATTTTCAACAATCTCGAAAACGGTGAGATGCTCTACGACGCGATGCTCAGGCGCGGCATGAGGCTCGGCGTCAATGCGGGAGATGATAACCATAACAAATACTTCGTCGGTGACCCGAGGTGCGACAGCTTCGGCTGGTACACCGTTATTCTTGCAGACAGGCTTGAGTATTCCGAGATTATTTCGGCTATGGAGAAAAAGGACTGCTACGTTTCCTGCGGCCCTGAAATAAAGGAGCTTTCGGTGGAGGGCGACAGGGTAATTATCGAATGCTCGCCGGCTGAGTGCGTATTTATGTATTTTGGCTCAAAGCTGCCGGTGTCTGTAAGACTGCCGAAGGGCGAGACGGGAACCCACTTTGAGCTTCCGCTTGATGAGCGGGCGAAATATATTCGCGTTTCGGTTTACGACGCCGAGGGCAAAGCCGCAAACTCGCGCGGCTTCTTCCGCGACGAATGGCAGGGAAGCCATAGCTAAATGACAAACGAAGAAAAGAAAAAGCTAATAAAAAAATCAATCTTATCGGCACTGGGAATAGTCCTGCTCGTCGGTGTTGTTTACCTCGTTATGTATCTTCTCGGTCTATCAGACATAACGAGAGAGGAGGTTCAGGAGGCGGTAGAGGCAACGGGAGCGATAGCGCCGCTCGTCTTTATAGCGCTCACCTTCCTTCAGGTTACGGTAGTCCCGATTCCGAGCGCCGTCACGATAGTTGCGGGCAGCTATATCTTCGGCCCGTGGCTCTCATTCCTGTACTCCTATATAGGACTTATCTTCGGCTCTATGTTTGCCTTTCTCCTAGGCAAAAAGATAGGTAGACCGTTTGTAAATTGGCTCGCGGGCGATGCCGAGACGGCAGATAAATGGATAGAGCGCCTCAGGGGAAGAGAGCGCGTATTGCTTTACTTTATGTTCTTCCTTCCCGCCTTTCCCGACGATCTCCTCTGCTCGATAGCCGGACTTTTTAACCTGACCTACCGTGAGTTTCTCGTGATGCAGCTTATAACCCGAACGACCTCTGTGGCAGGAACGCTATTCTTTATGTCGGGCGAGGTAATCCCATATAACGCTTGGGGGATAGCCTTGATTTTTGCAGTTGGAGCGCTGGCTCTTGCGGCGTTTCTCCTGTCTATGAGGTATTACGAGAATATCAAGGCCTTCGTCGACAGAGTGTTCGGGAAAAAATAGTTCTGCTTTTACGGGTACTTATAATGCTATTAAATCGAAAAGACGGAAAAAACAGAATAGACGTTTATATCGCGCCGCTTCCTAAAAAGGAACCGACGGGTAAAATATATCCGAAGGAGCGGGAGGACGAGATAAAGGAAACGGCAAACGAGCGCCAAAGGCGCGAGCGGCACTATGCTTGGCGGCTTCTTGAATACGCTCTTCGGCATAGTCTTGGAGTCGGAATAGAGGAAGTCGGGCTCAAAAAAACAGGCGGAAAATGGACGGCGGACACGGTAGAAATATCTCTTTCGCATAGCGGAGAGGGTCTTGCCGTAGCACTTTCGCGCGCTCCCGTAGGTGTTGACATTGAGCCTGTGCAGAAGCTCGACAGAGAGGGTGTGGCGAGGCGCTTTTTCACCGAGCGCGAGCTTGCCGCATACCTGGAAGCTGACGAAGCTTATCGCGAGGAAGCCTTTCTCAGCATCTGGACGGCAAAGGAAGCAGTTTTTAAATCCCGCGGAGAAGGGGCGTTTCTTCCTTTCTCGATAGATACCGCAGACTTCACCGCTTATACCGATGCCGTCACAATAGAGGGTAAGGCGTATATTCTCTCGGCATTCTCCGAGATGCCCTCCGACGTCGCGGTGCATTACGTAAATGATTTTGAATAATAAGCGAAAGCACCTCGCCGAGTGGCGAGGTGCTTTCTATATGCCGTAGGTGTTTGTTATAGGGTCTTTGAAAATTGCGATTTCGGGTGTTCGGAAGGTGAACAGGACGAAAAGAAATGCTATCACGCAAAGTGCTGCAATAGCCCACTTCGGTGAACGACAGCGCAAATTTTCTTTATTGAACAGGCGTGTTTCGTAGACGTACACGATAGCGGCAGACACGAAGAAGATAGCAATATTAAGCCAATCGGGAGATTTTCCAATCACTCCGTTGTAGGTGTAAAAGAGAACGGGAATCAGGATAAGTCCCAGAATAATGCCCCGCAGCTTAACGCACCAGAAATCCTCACGCTCGCGGAAGAAAAGGCTTTGTATTATGGCGAAAATAAACATCGGCCAGAAAAGCAGCTTCATGTGCTCCCACGTCGATTCGTTGACACCCGAAAAGGATGCAATCCAATTCGGCTTCCCAAGCCAATCGTATAGAAAATGCAGCAGCGTTCCGCCAAGCGAGCTCACGGCAAACCCGAAGAGCTGCCACAAACCAATAGACCGTTTCATATACCCACCTCAAATGCTGTATTCAAATGAATTTTATTCATAAAGAGGCGTGAATATACTTAAAACGACAAAAAATGAGAGGACAACTAGGCCGAATTTTTTAGCCAAATCTTCGCTCTTTTGGGGTTATGCCTAAATGAAGCAGCGCCTTAAATTTTGGGGTTTGCGTAGCAGCGGCTGACGTATGAGAGTCAGCCGCTGTAAATTCTGAGCTTTCTAATCAATGCTTGCCGGGGCCTGCCGTGTCTGCGCCGTCGCCGACAAGTCCAAGACGCTCTGCCGCATCGGCACGCATCTTATATTTCAGCACCTTGCCTGCCGCATTCATCGGGAAGCTGTCAACGAATTCGATATATTTCGGCACCTTATGGCGAGCCATGCTTGCCTTGATATACTCGGTCATCTCCTCAACTGTAACATTACCGGGTTCTTTCAGAATTATGCAAGCCATAATTTCCTCGCCGTACTTCTTGTCGGGCACGCCGATAACCTGAACGTCCTTAGTAGCGGGGTGAGTGTAGATAAACTCCTCAATTTCCTTCGGGTAGATATTTTCTCCGCCGCGGATTATCATATCCTTAAGGCGTCCGGTGATGCGATAGTTACCCGCCTCATCGCAGGAAGCGAGGTCGCCCGAGTGAAGCCAGCCGTCAGCATCAATTGTGTCCTTTGTTGCACCGGGCATCTTATAGTAGCCCTTCATGGTGTTGTAGCCCTTTGCGCAGAACTCGCCGTTAACTCCGGGCCCCACCTCTTCTCCTGTTTCGGGGTCGACAATCTTGCAACGGACGTGGGGGAAGGCATAGCCTACGGTTTCGGTGCGAACCTCAAGAGAATCGGTCCAGGAGCTCATGGTGTTGCCGGGAGCGCACTCGGTCTGACCGTAAACGCTGACGATACCGCGCATGTTCATTTCATCGGGCTGTGCGGCACGGCGCATAAGCTCGGGAGGACAACCCGCCCCCGCCATAATACCCGTTCTCATGTGCGAGAAGTCGGTAGAGCGGTAATTCGGGTGGTTGAACATTGCAATGAACATCGTCGGAACGCCGTTAAAGCAGGTTATCTTCTCCTGATTTATGCAGGCGAGAGAGGATTTTGCAGAGAAATAGGGCATCGGGCACATAGTAGTTCCGTGAGTCATAGACGAGGTCATCGAGAGCGTCATTCCAAAGCAGTGGAACATGGGAACGTGAATCATCATACGGTCAGCCGTGGAAAGTCCCATACGGTCGCCGATACACTTACCGTTGTTGACGACGTTGTAGTGGGTGAGCATAACGCCCTTGGGGAAGCCGGTAGTACCCGAGGTGTACTGCATATTGCAGACGTCGCTCGGACGGACAGCCGCCGCCATGCGTGCCACCTGCTCTTTGCTTACAAGCTTGTAACGCGCCATAGCCTCGTCGAAGTTAAGACAGCCGGGCTGGTTGAAGCCGACAGTGATAACGTTTCTGAGGAAGGGAAGCTTCTTACAGTGCAGGGGCTCTCCCGGTACGGTTTCCTTGATTTCGGGGCAGAGCTCGTTTATGATTTCCTTATAGTTCGAGTCAAGACAGCTCTCAATCATAACAAGAGTGTGAGTGTCCGACTGACGAAGCAGATACTCAGCCTCGTGAATCTTGTATGCCGTGTTTACGGTAACGAGAACCGCGCCAATCTTCGTCGTCGCCCAGAAGGTGATGTACCACGCGGGGAGGTTGGTCGCCCAGACGGCAACCTTTGAGCCGGCCTTGACGCCGAGCGAAACGAGGGCTCTTGCAAAGCGGTCAACGTCCTCGCGGAACTCTGCGTAGGTGCGCGTGTAATCAAGAGTTGTGTACTTGAAGCAATACTGGTCGGGGAACTCCTCGGCAACGCGGTCGAGCACCTCCGAGAAGGTGAGGTCGATAAGCTCGTCCTTCTTCCAGACGTATTGTCCTGTGCCGTCGTGATTGAAATAAAGGCTCTTTTTCATATCACGGGTGGAGTGGAATCTCGACATATAATTGACAAAATAAGGGAAAATGATTTCGGGGTCTTGAAGCTCGTCAAGCCACTCAGGCTTCCATTCAAGCGAGATAAATGCGTCATAGTTGACAGAGGAGAGCGCACGCATGACGTCGTTGATGGGCATCGTGCCCTCACCGATAAGCTGATATGCACCGCTATCGTCGGAGTCGCGCATGTGAACGTGGCAAACGTAAGAGCCGAGATTTTTGATAGTGTCGTCACCCGATTCGCCGTTGTCGCGGTAGGGGTGATGAACGTCCCAGAGCGCCGCGAGCCTGTCACTCGCAAATCTGTCGAGCATAGCGCGAAGCCTTGCCGTGTCGGAATATATTCCGCTGGTCTTGACTAAAATCGTGACCTCCTTTGCCTCTGCCGTGGGAAGAAGCCTCTCAAGAGCCGAGCAAACCGCCTCCTCATTGTCAGTCAGGGCACATACGACGACGTAAGGAACGCCGGTGTTGCTTGCCACCTCGATAAGCTCGGTTGCGGTTTTGACCGCCGAGACGTCCGAGGAAATATCAAGAGACGTATCAAAGCAGGGGATAGACAGTTGCTTTTCGCGCAAAAGTCTGGCGGTAGCGGCGGTATTGTACTTGTGAAAAGGGCCGCCGCGCTCCATAAGGGGATTGAAATTCGGGAGATTGTAGACCTCTACTCCCGAAAAGCCCATATCTATTGCGGTTTCGAGCATTTCATCAAAGGAAAGTCCCGGCCAACCGCGTGTTGAAAAGGAGAGCTTCATTCTACTTCCTCCTCGTAAATTATTTTGTTGAGAGCGCTGAGGTATGCCTGTATACCTGCGCCCACGATATCTGTTGAAATACCGCGGCCCGAATAAACCTTGCCGCCGGAGCGAAGCTTAACAACCGTCTGTCCCATAGCCTCGCGTCCCTCGGTGACCGCCTGAAGCTGAAAATCGTCGAGCTCGTAATGGCAGCCTGTGATTTTTTCAATAGCCTGAAATGCGGCGTCGATAGAGCCGTCGCCGATGTATACGCCTTCTACGGATTGACCGTTCTTAATAAGCTTAATATGAGCCGTGGCAGAGATGGTGTTGCCCGACGTAATAACGTAGGTGTCAAGCTTATAGGTTTCGGGAACCTGCATAGCATATGACGCAACGATGGCGTCAAGCTCCTTAAAGCCGACCCTTTCCTTTTTGTCGGCAATCTGACGGAACGCTGAATAAACCTTTGCCGAGTCATCCTCTGAAAGATCGTATCCGAGCTTTTCGACTATGCCTGCGACAGCCTCGGGGGTGTCGTGAGAGGTGAGGAATACACCCTCGTTATCGGAGTCGGAGCTTACCGCGGGGAGAGGCTTGCTCTTGCCGGGCTGGCAGAGCCATGCTATCTGATTGATAGTTCTGGTAAGCTGTGTTACGCTGATTTTCGATGTAGCACCAAGAGCGTCGGATTTTTCGGAAAGAATACGCGCAACGCTGGCAAGAGATACCGCGTCAATGACGTAGGAAGCTGCGCTAATTTGACACGCCCCCCCCGCAATTGCCGCAACGGCGCAGGCATCTGCCATAGAAATGTTAGAGGAGCAGCTGACACCGAGGGAGATGTCTGCGAGCGCGGGAAGCGCATCGTACTGTGCCTTGATGAATTCGGAAAACTCGGCAGGAAGCATAGCTCCTGCGGTATCGCAGAGAGTGACTGCCCCGGCACCTGCTTCAATAGCCGTATTTATTGCCTCGGTGAGAAATGACGCTTCGCTTCTCGTTGCATCTATCGCCACAAACTCTACGTCAGGGCAGAGCGCACGGCAGGCGGCAACGGTGCTTTTGATAGCCTCGAGCATAGCATCGGGCTTCATGTGATAGAGATACTCGATCTGCACAGCGCTTGCAGGAGCAGAGACCTGAAGTCTCGGATGCTTTGCCTCGCAAATAGCTGCCCATACTTTTGTTACGCTCTCCCCGTTAAGCTCAACCGGAACGGCAATACCGCTGTTGCTCACTGCGGCGGCAATGGATTTTATCTGTAACGAATCAATACGTGCGTTCTTTATACCGTCAAGCTCGATAAAATCGACACCGAGCCTGTCAAGTAGCTTGGATAGCTCTATTTTTTCCTTAAAGGATAGCTGGAAATTCTCCGATGACTGCTTCATCGTCAAATCGCTGAATTTGATTTGTTTCATGGTTTTCTTCTCCTTTCAAAATAAAAAGCCCCGAAGCCAATAAGGCTTCAGGGACGAAATAGCTTCGCGGTACCACCCTGATTACCCCCTAAATAAAAGGGAAATCACTCAAAGACTCCAAGCAGAGTCCTGCCCTGTAACGGGGGCGACCGTGTCTCATTACTCGCTTTCGCTTTGACGAGACCGACTCGGGAAGGAGAATATCCAAACCATCTGCACCGACTCGCACCAACCGTCGGCTCTCTGTGGCATTCAGTAGGGACATATTTTCCGTCATTGTCTTTCGAAAATGAATTTTAATGAGTATATTTAATCACAAAGAGGGGCTTTTGTCAAGAGAAAAATTGAAAAAATGCGAGAATTTAACATATTCGCACAAAAAAACGCTTGATTTGCATGTAATTTTGTTCAATTTTTCAAGAAAAAACATTTGACTTTTTCCCTCGAAAGTGGTAAAATAGTTTCATAAAATCAAAGACTGTGACGAAGACGGTACGGCAGGTCGGGTTTTTCAGAGAGTCGGAGCTTGGTGCGAGCCGATAGCCTTATGCCATATACCAATCACTTCTGAGTTGAAGGTTCGAGCCTGTTGGTTAGGGCCTTACGTTCCCCGCGTTAAGGGCTAGGGCTTGCTTGAGCCTGAAGTGGCGGTTTTTCCGTAATTTGAGTGGTACCGCGGGTATATTTACTCGTCTCAGGATTTGTTTCTTGAGGCGATTTTTGTTTTTTTATAGAATAGATAGGAAAGCGCGGCAAATCAAAGGGTCAAATGCCGTCGCGAAAAATCGACCGCAAAAGGCTTGAAAAGGATAGCGACTTGGAAATAATTGAGAAACAATCTGTAAAAACGATCCTTTGAGTAATAATTTACTTCAAATCTATTGACAAACACAAACAAGTTTTAGTATAATATATTTTATAACGCGCGAAATATCATATTAAGGAAAGAAAAAATCCTTCTATTTTCGGATAAAAGCGCGATAAATCATTTCAGAGGCAGAGGTTTGGCAGAGTACGTCGAATATGCTGCCCGATATTCAGAACGAGGTGCAATGTGGAACAGAATTCAAATACCATAGCGCATAAAATGAAAGAGATAGCCGACCGTGTCAGAGAATTGCGTCTGATATCCGGCTTGTCTGTTGATGATATGGCCGCACGTACGGGCATAAGTCAGAATGAATATGAGCAGTGTGAGGCGGGAAACCGCAATCTGAGCGTTGCCTTTCTCTATCACTGCGCTCTTATTTTCGGCGTCGATATGGGAGATATTCTTGAGGGTAAAAGCCCGAAGCTTCGCTCGTATGCCTTGACGCGCAAGGGTGACGGACAGAGAATAGAGGAGGCTCACAACATGGTGGGCTACAACCTCGCCTCAGGCTTCCGCAACCGTATCGCGCTTCCGCTTTACATGGAGCTTAACTACCGCGAGGGTGCGGAGAGTGAGCCAATCAGCCTGACTACTCACGAGGGTCAGGAGTGCGACATCGTTATAAGCGGTCAGATGAAAATTCAGATTGGCTCTCACAGCGAGATACTTAATCCCGGCGACTGTATTTACTACGACTCGGCTACCCCTCACGGCATGGTGGCTACAGGCGGTGAGGACTGCTCATTCTACGCGATAGTCCTTCGCAATCAGGCGGCGAGAGAGGGAGAGGGCGGCGCAGAGCTTTCGGTCGTTACCAAGCGACGCGAGGAGGATAACAAGCAGCGCATCTATCACGACTTCATAATTCCCACCGAGGAAAACGGCGTGCTGACGAAAATCGCCTTCAAGAACGAGGAGTCCTTCAACTTCGCATTCGACGTCGTTGATGCTCTCGGCAGACGTAAGCCCGAAAAGCTCGCTATGCTACATATAAGCGGTGACGGCACCGAGAGGCGCTTCACCTTCCGCGATATGAAAAAGGAGTCGGCGCGAGCCGCTAACTATTTCAAGTCTATCGGCATTAAGCGCGGCGACAGAGTTATGCTGGTGCTTAAGCGCCATTATCAGTTCTGGTTTGCAATACTCGGTCTTCATAAGCTTGGCGCTATCGCAATTCCCGCACCGAACCAGCTTCTCGAAAAGGACTTCAGCTACAGATTCGAGGCAGGTAAAATTAAGGCTATTCTATGTACCGCCGACGGCGATGTTTCAGGGGCGGTCGAGAGTGCGGCGGCGAAGTGCCCGAATCTTGAGCACAAGATTCTTGTCGGAGGCAGCCGTGATGGCTGGCGCAATTTCGACGAGGAGTATTCGCTCTTCAGCAGTCACTTTGCACGTACAGAGGATTCTCCGTGCGGAAGCGAGCCCATGCTGATGTTCTTTACGTCAGGCACGTCGGGATATCCGAAGATTGCGGCTCACAGCTACAAATACCCCCTCGGTCATTTTATTACCGCAAAATATTGGCATCAGGTCAATCCCGAGGGACTTCACCTTACGATTTCGGATACCGGTTGGGCGAAGGCAATGTGGGGTAAGCTCTACGGTCAGTGGCTCTGCGAGGCGGGAACCTTTGTTTACGACTTCGACAGGTTCGAT
>JAZSIJ010000130.1:0-10544 GCA_045533755.1 Eubacteriales bacterium
TTTCAAAATATACCGAAATTTGCTAAAATATATTAAAATTATTGAAAAACATCCTTAAAGCTATTGACTTTTGCCGTTATTGTAGTATAATGTAATATATATGTTAACACCGTTAACTTGGAGATTTGTATGATTAACGAAAAAATGAGAGGTCTTGGAGCTACGCGCTCCTCGATACGAGAGCTGTTTGAATACGGCAAAATGCGTAAGGAAGAGATAGGCGAGGAAAACGTATTTGATTTTTCGCTCGGAAACCCGAGCGTTCCCGCGCCCGACGGAGTGAGAGAGGAGCTTTTGCGGCTTATCTCGGAGGAAAATCCCGTAGCGCTTCACGGCTACACCTCGGCGCAGGGCGACGGCGCGGTAAGAGGGGCTATCGCCGACGACCTCAACGAAAGGTACGGTGCGGGCGTGTCTGCCGACGCCATATATATGACCTGCGGTGCGGCGGCGGCACTCACTATATCCCTGAACGCGCTCGTGTGCGAGGGCGAGGAGGTAATTGTCAACTCCCCTTATTTCCCCGAATACAAGGTCTTTATTGAAAAGGCGGGCGGCGTCCTCCGCGACGTACCCACGCTTGACGGAAGCTTTCAGCTTGATATTGCGGCACTCGACGCGGCTATAACCGAAAGGTGCGCGGCGGTCATTATAAATTCCCCGAACAATCCGACCGGCGCGGTGCTCTCCGAGGATAACATAAAGGCGCTCTCTGAGCTTCTTATGCGCAAGGAGCGCGAGCTTAATAAGACTATATATCTTATTTCCGACGAGCCCTACCGCGAGCTCGTTTACGGCGGCGTTAAGGTTCCCTTCGTCAGCCTCTACTACCCCGACACCGTGGTTTGCTATTCCTTCTCGAAGTCGCTCTCTCTCCCGGGCGAGAGAATAGGCTATGCTCTGGTTTCGCCAAAAATGAAGGACGGGGAGGCTGTGTATCAGGCAATATGCGGTGCCGGACGGGCTCTCGGCTTCGTTTGCGCGCCGTCGCTTCTCCAAAAAATGATACCCGCGGTGCTCGGTATGACCTCCGACATAGAGGTTTACGACAAAAACAGACGACTGCTATACGACGCCCTCTCCGAGTACGGCTACTATGCAGTCAATCCCGACGGAGCCTTTTACCTCTTCGTCAAGGCTCTTGAACCCGATTCACGCGCCTTTTGCGAGCGTGCAAAGAAGCACGAGCTTCTGCTCGTCCCCGGCGACGACTTCGGCAGGGCAGGCTACGTCAGAATATCCTACTGCGTCAGCACCGAGGTAATTGAGCGCTCGCTTCCGGCATTCAAGGCGCTTGCAAAATCATACGGAATTATTTAACAATAGGTGGAAAAATGGAAAATTCACTCGAAAAAGCAAGAAAAATAATCAACGAGGTTGACGGCAAGATGGCAGAGCTCTTTGTCGAGCGAATGAGAGCCGCCGAGATGGTTGCCGAATACAAAAGAGAGCACGGACTTGCCGTCTTAGACAAGGCGCGCGAGGACGAGGTTATCAGAAGAAACTCCGCGAAAATATCCGACCCCGAAATGCAGGCGTACTACGTCAATTTCCTAAGGAGCAATATGGCTATCTCACGCTCCTACCAGGACAAGCTTCTTGAGGGCATGCGCGTTGCTTACTCGGGCACCGAGGGCGCATTCTCTCACATAGCGGCAGGTAAGCTCTTCCCCACGGCACGAAGGATAGCCTACCGCAGCTTTGCCGACGCCTACCGCGCGGTTGAGGAGGGCGAGTGCGACGTCGCGGTGCTTCCCACCGAGAACAGCTACAACGGCGAGGTTGGACAGGTCACCGACCTTATGTTTTCGGGCACTCTTTACGTAAACGGAATGATTGACCTCGCGGTATCGCAGGATTTACTCGCGCCGAAGGGCGCGACGCTCGACACGGTGAAGGAGGTCATAAGCCACCCTCAAGCCCTCGGTCAGTGCGCGAGATACATACACGAGCACGGCTTTGCCCAGCGCGAGTACGAAAACACGGCGCTCGCCGCAGAGCTTGTGGCAAAGCGAGGCGACCCCGCCCTCGCTGCAATAGCAAGTGCCGAGGCGGCAGAGATATTTGGTCTTACGGTGCTTGACCACGATATTAACGCCAGCAGGAACAACACCACCCGCTTTGCCGTATTCTCGCGCTCGGAGAACCCACAGAGTTCGGGTGCTATGGGCGTTCACACGCTTCTTCTCTTCACGGTGCGCAACGAGGCGGGCGCGCTCGCCAAGGCAATAGAGATAATAGGTAAGCACGGCTTCAACATGAGAGCGCTCAGAAGCCGTCCTATGAAGGACCTGCTCTGGCAATATTACTTCTACGTCGAGGCGGAGGGCAACGTTAACACGCCCGAGGGCATCGAGATGATGCGCGAGCTTTCCGACTGCTGTGACAGGCTTAAGACCGTCGGAAGCTACGTTAGCTGATTTATATAAGAGAAAATAATCGGAGGAAATATGACAAGCTTACGAATGGAGCTCGGAGAGCGCAGCTACGACATCACCGTTGGCAGAGGACTTCTCACAAGAGCAGACGAATATTTCAATTTAAACAGAAGGGTTCTTATAGTCACCGACAGCGGAGTGCCGACCGAATACGCGGCTGCCGTTGCAAGAGCGGCAAAGGAGCCTACTATCCTCACCGTTCCCGAGGGCGAGGGCTCAAAGAGCCTTCATACGCTTGAGCTTCTCCTCGCGAAAATGCTTGAGGCAGGCTTTGGACGCGGTGACTGCGTGGTTGCAGTCGGCGGAGGCGTTGTCGGCGACCTTGCAGGCTTTGCGGCATCGGTATATATGCGCGGCATAGACTTCTATAACGCGCCGACCACCCTGCTCTCGCAGGTAGACTCCTCAATAGGCGGAAAGACGGCTGTAAACCTCGCGGGTGTCAAGAACGTCGTCGGTGCTTTCTATCAGCCGCGGGCGGTGCTTATCGACGCCGACGCCCTCAAGACCCTGCCGAAAAGGCAGATTGCGTCGGGACTTGCCGAGGCTATCAAGATGGCAATTACCTCGGACGCCGAGCTTTTCGAGCTTATAGAGAACGGGGATATTAACGAAAACCTAGAAAAAATAATAGTAGGCGCTCTGAAAATCAAAAAAAGCGTCGTCGAGTCCGACGAGCGCGAGGCGGGACTTCGGAAAATACTCAACTTCGGTCACACCCTCGGTCATGGAATTGAGGCTCTTTGCGAGATGCGCGGACTTTATCACGGCGAGTGCGTTGGGCTCGGCATAATACCCATGTGCGCTCCCGAAGTGCTGAAAAGGGTGATACCCGTGTTAAATAAAGCGGGCATTGACACCTCGTTTGAGTACGACGTCGATGCGGCTCTCTCCTTCGTTATTCACGATAAAAAATGCCGCGGGGGACGGATAGAGGCAATTTTCTCGGATGCTATTGGCTCATGCAGAATAGAAAGCCTTGAAGTTAAGGAATACCGTGAGCTTGTAAAGACAAGACTCAGTAATTAATGGGAAAGGAAGCTTCCATGAAGAACATTTTCGGTAACAGTATAACCGTAACGCTGTTTGGGGAAAGCCACGGCGATATGATAGGCGCGGTGCTTGACGGTCTTGCGCCCGGCATTGCAATAGACCGTGAATACATAGACAAAAAGCTCACCCAAAGACGCCCGTCGGGAGCTATCTCTACCTCGCGCCGTGAGCCCGACAAATATAGCATCGTAAGCGGTGTGTACGAGGGATATACCACGGGCACGCCACTCACTCTTATCATTGAAAACACGAACACGAAAAGCTCGGATTACAGCGAGCTTTTAAGAAAGCCGCGCCCGAGCCACGCCGACTATACGGCAGGGGTTAAGTATCACGGCTTTCAGGACGCGCGAGGCGGAGGACATTTCTCGGGCAGAGTTACGGCGGCGCTCGTTGCCGTAGGCGCAATTCTCTCCTCTGCGCTTGAAAAAAAGGGCATTAAAATAGGAACGCACATTTCCTCTCTTGGCGGTGTCGGTGACCGTTCCTTTGGCGACCTTTCTCTTGACATTGACAGGCTCGCTGAGCTCTCTTTCCCTGTGCTTTCGGAGGAGAGCGCTCACGCTATGACCGAGATTATCGAGGCAGCAGCCAAGGAAGGTGACAGCGTGGGCGGTATTCTCGAAACCGCCGTTATCGGACTTCCCGCGGGACTTGGCGAGCCCTGGTTTGACAGCGTTGAGAGCAGGCTTTCTCACATAGTCTTCTCGGTTCCCGGCATCAAGGGCGTGGAGTTCGGTGCGGGCTTTGGCTTTGCGAATCTCCGCGGAAGCGAGGCGAACGACGCCCTTCGCATAGAGGACGGCAGAATAGTCACCGCGACGAATCACAACGGTGGCATTAACGGCGGCATTACCAACGGTATGCCCGTGATTATGCGCTCGGCAGTGAAGCCTACTCCCTCAATCTTCAAGAAGCAGGACACCGTTGACCTCGAAAAAATGGAAAACACAACCCTTGAAATCAAGGGCAGACACGACCCTGCTATAATTCACAGGGCGCGTGCTGTGATTGACGCCGTGGCGGCTATCGCTATCGCCGATATGATTACCGAAAGATACGGCACCGACGCCCTCGCGGACGGGAGTGTGCTATGAAATACGGCTGTATAGGCGAGCATCTTTCGCATAGCTTTTCACGTGAGATACACAATCTTCTCGCAGATTATCCCTACGAGATACGCGAGGTAGAGAGAGAAAAGCTCAACGCATTTATGACAGAGCGCGACTTTTTGGGAATTAACGTGACCATTCCCTACAAGGAACTCGTAATTCCTCATTTATATTATATTGACGACGCGGCAAAGCAAATTGGCGCGGTAAACACGGTAGTCAATAAGGGCGGCAAGCTCTACGGCTACAACACAGATTTCTACGGAATGAGCCGCCTTATTGCTCATGCGGGCGTAGAAATTAAGGGCAAAACCGTCGCTATTCTCGGCACGGGCGGTACTTCAAAAACTGCTCACGCAGTATGCGAGGCGCTTGGCGCGCAGAGGATAATCACCGTTTCAAGACGGGGCGGTGATGGCTGCATCGATTACAGGGAGCTCTCCCTACGAGGCGGTGAGATTGACGTTATAATAAACACCACGCCCGTCGGTATGTATCCAAACATATACGCCTCACCCGTGGAGATTGAGGACTTCCCTCGCCTTTCGGGAGTTATAGACGCTATTTACAACCCGAACAGGAGCGTTCTCGTCAGCGAGGCGAAGGAGCGCGGAATTGCCGCCGAGGGCGGTCTTTATATGCTGGTTGCGCAGGCGGTACGCGCATCCGAGATTTTCCTTGACACAAAATATCAGAGCGAGGTTCTCGAGCGGGTTTACGAAAGAGTTCTCAAGTCAAAGGAGAACATCGTGCTCGTCGGTATGCCCGCGTCGGGCAAGAGCACGGTTGGAAAAATCCTTGCCGAGAGGCTCGGGCGCAGGCTTGTTGACACCGACGACGTAATAGTTGAGCAGGCGGGTATGCCTATCACCGAGATTTTCGCAAAATACGGTGAAGCTGCGTTTCGCAATATGGAAACCGACGCCGTGCGCGAGGTATCGAAGACGTCATCGCTCATAATAGCGACGGGCGGCGGTGCTATACTGCGCGACGAGAACGTGCGGGCACTGAGGCAGAACGGCAGACTCTACTTTTTAGACCGACCGCTTGAGAGCCTTATTCCAACCGACACTCGACCTCTGGCAAGTAACGCCGAGGCTATAAAGCAACGCTACAGTGAACGGTATTCGCGCTACTGCGAGGTTGCAGACGAGGTAATAAATTGCGGCGTCTCGGCAGACGAGGTTGCCGAAATAATAGGAGAAAAATACCAATGAAGATATACGTTATAAACGGACCTAACCTTAACATGCTCGGCATAAGAGAGCCCGACCAGTACGGAAGCGACAGCTACGCCGAGCTTGTGCGTCGCGTCGAGGAGCATTGTAAGAGCCTCGGCGTTGACGCCGTTATATATCAGTCCAACCACGAGGGCGCACTTGTTGACAAGATACAGGAGGCGTATTTTGAGGGAGCGGGCGGCATAGTTATCAACCCGGGTGCTTACACTCACACGAGCATTGCCCTGCTCGACGCCTTAAAGGCAACCAAAATCCCCACGGTCGAGGTTCATATCTCGGCTGTTGAACGGCGCGAGGATTTCCGTCAGATAAGCTACGTCAGGCTTGCCGCGGCAAAAACTATCACGGGGCACGGCATTGATGGATACATCGAGGCAATAGATTTTCTTATGCAAGAGTAATAACGAGGAAAAGCAATGAACGTTAAAATAAAACCCGGCAGAGCAAAAGGAAGCGTTAAAGCGCCCCCCTCAAAGAGCATGGCGCACAGGCTTCTTATCTCTGCCGCAATGTGCGAGGGCGTCAGCCGTGTCAGCGGAATTTCAAGCTGCGAGGACGTTCTGGCAACGCTCGACTGCCTTTCGGCACTTGGAATAAAAACCGAGCAAAAGGGCGACACGGTCACGGTCTATGGAAAAAATTTCCGTGATATTACGCCCTCGGACACACTGAGGTGCCGTGAGAGCGGCAGCACTCTCAGATTTATGATACCGATAGCTATGTTATCGGGAAAGACTACCGTTTTCTACGGTTCGGAGGGACTGATGAGGCGGCCTATGAGCGTTTATGAAAAGCTCTTCGCCGAGCATTCTCTGACCTACATTTCGGACGGCAAGTCCATAGTCGTGAGGGGCCCTCTCGCCTGCGGAGAATACAGTCTTGCCGGAAACGTGAGCAGTCAATTTATAAGCGGTCTGCTCTTTGCGCTTCCCTCGGCTGACGGCGACAGCAGAATACGAATAATTCCGCCTATCGAGAGCCGCTCGTATATTGAGCTCACTATCGCGGCTCTCCGTAAATTCGGCGTCCGTGCCGAGTGGGAGGACGAGCACACCCTCTTCATTCCCGGAAATCAAAGGTTTACTCCGACGGACGTCGCGGTTGAGGGCGATTATTCGGGTGCGGCATTCACAGAGGCACTCTCGCTTCTCGGAGGAGAGGTCACGGTTCTGGGTCTTGACCCCGCGAGTATTCAGGGCGACAGAGTTTACCGCCGCTACTACGAAATGCTCTCGTCGGGAATACCCACCATTCACATCGGCGACTGCCCCGACCTTGGCCCTGTGCTTTTTGCCGTTGCGGCGGCAAGGTTCGGTGGAGTTTTCGACGGCACGAGGAGGCTGAAGATAAAGGAGAGCGACAGAGCCGCGGCTATGGCGGAGGAGCTTGTCAAGTTCGGTGCTTCGGTCAAGGTCTACGACGACACGGTGGTAATATATCCGAGAGAGCTTCACGCGCCAAGCGAGGTGCTCTGTGGTCACAACGACCACCGAATAGTGATGGCGCTTTCGGTGCTTCTCACGCTGACGGGCGGAGAAATTGAGGGCGCTGAGGCAGTGGCGAAGAGCTATCCCGAGTTCTTCGAGCATCTTTCGTCGCTTGGAATTGAGGTAGAATGCTATGAAGCTTGATAAAAAAACTAAAATACTGATAGTAGGTCTTGGCGTTATAGGCGGAAGCTATGCCTCGGCACTCACTCGCGAGGGCTACACCGTCGACTGCATAACGAAGGAGCAGGCAGACATAGACTACGCGCGCGCTCACGGTATTATCAAGCACGGAACTACCGAAATTGACGAGGAGCTCGTTGCAGAGTCGGAGCTTATAATCTTCGCGCTCTACCCTACGACCTTTATTGATTGGATTGAGAGAAATCAAGGACTTTTCTCTCCCGGCACGATAATAACCGACGTTACCGGCGTCAAGGGAAGCGTCGTTTCGAGAGTACAGGATATGCTCCGCCCCGACGTCGAGTTTATCTCGGCACACCCGATGGCAGGTAGAGAGCGCTGCGGTGTGGAATTTGCCGACCCCGAGGTTTTCCGCGGAGCGAACTATATCGTAACTCCTACCGAGAAAAACAGCGAGGGCGCGGTTGAGCTCTGCAAAAGGCTTGGTGAAATACTTGGTTTTGCGAGAATTTCGGTTCTCTCGCCCGAGGAGCACGACAGAATGATTGCCTTTCTCTCCCAGCTTACGCACTGCATTGCAGTATCGCTTATGACCTGCAACGAAACGCCCGGAATGGAGAAATACACCGGTGACTCCTTCCGCGACCTGACGAGAATTGCAAAGATAAACGACAGAATGTGGAGCGAGCTCTTTTTGATGAACCGCGATGCCCTTCTCTCCGAGATGGACGGATTTATTAAGGAGTTCTCAGCCTTCCGCGAAATGCTCGCTTCCGGCGACAGCGAGGGAATGAGAGCGAAGATGAGGGCTTCTACCGAGAGGCGAAGCCTGTTTGACAAACCTAGAAAATAAGAGGAAATACCGATATGAATATGAAATTTTACCGAAAATTACCAATCCCGAAGGAAGTAAAGGAAGAATTTCCCGTTACCGCTGACATAGCGGCGGCAAGACAGAAGTCCGTCACCGAGATGGAAAAAATCTTCGCAGGAAAATCAGACAGGCTCATTCTCGTTATAGGTCCCTGCTCGGCTGACCGTGAGGACGCAGTCCTCGACTACATCTACCGCCTTCGCGGTGTGCAGGAGAAGGTTAAGGATAAAATACTTATCGTCCCGAGGATTTACACGAACAAGCCGAGGACAACCGGCGACGGCTACAAGGGTATGCTTCATCAACCAGACCCGAATGCCGCCCCCGACCTTCTGAAAGGAATAGTTGCCATAAGAAAGCTGCATATGAGAGCAATCGCCGAAACCGGCTTTGGCTGTGCTGACGAGATGCTCTATCCCGAGAATGCAAGGTATCTTTCCGACCTGATAGCATACGTTGCCGTGGGAGCGCGCTCAACCGAAAACCAGCAGCACAGGCTCGTTGCCAGCGGTCTTGATGTTCCCGTAGGTATGAAGAACCCAACGAGCGGCGACATCTCAATTATGATGAACTCCATCACCGCGGCGCAGCACTCGCATATCTTCCTCTATCGCGGCTGGGAGGTTGAAAGTACGGGCAACCCTTACGCTCACGCAATTCTGCGCGGCTACGTAGATAAGCAGGGTAAGGCTCACCCGAACTATCACTTTGAGGATCTCTTTGGTCTTTACGAAACCTATCAAGCCGCAGGACTTAAGAATCCGGCAGTTCTGGTAGACACCAACCACTCAAATTCGGGTAAGAAGTACCTCGAGCAGCCAAGAATAGCTAAGGAAATTCTCCACTCCTGCCGTTACTCGCCCGAGGTTCGAAGCATCGTCAAGGGACTTATGATTGAGAGCTATCTTGAGGACGGCTGTCAGAAAATATCCGACGATGAAATCTACGGCAGATCTATCACCGACCCCTGTCTTGGCTGGGAGAAAACCGAGAGGCTTATCTACGACCTTGCCGACGTTTTATAAGATGAATACAAAGGCGCTTCAACTGTAGCCAAACGAAGCAGCGAGGATACCGCCACTGCGGTATCCTCGCTCTAATTATTCATTCCAAATTTTTCTTCTTTCGCCAAGGAAGAAATCCACGGTTTCTATGGAATATTTTTCGGTATCGCCTTTGGAATTTGAAAGGTCGGCGAGAAACTCCAACATACTGTATCCCCACTCACGTTCACTTTCCTCCCAATCGCAAAATTTAACCCCATGCCTGAAAAGATAGTCTATCGCTTCGTCATACAGACGCTTGTAGTCGGGATTTTCAAGAAGAGCCTTATGCTCTCTCAAAAAGTTGAAAATGTGCCTTACGTAATAAAAGTTGCTTCCCAAATGCTCTACCGTGCTTGCGGTATGCTCTATAAGTATATTCTTCACTGTTACTCCAGTCTGCCTATATTGAAGATAGGCTTCTTTTTTCTTTTGGCGTGCTTGTAGGTCTTGTATGCTCCGCCGCAATCGTAATTTATATACGCGACGACGTAATCCGCCATCTCTACCATCCACCTGTTGCGGTAGGAAATGGCAAATCTTAAGGGCTTGTCCTCTATTTCGGGGTATACCGTTCCGTCATATATTTTGTTGCAGTATTCCAAGTGGTTTTTCTGATAATCCTCTGTAATATACGGCGTAACGAAAATCAGCTTTACGTTTGGGTGCGTTTTCTGATACTTCTTCCCACAGCTAAGCGCAAAGCTGTCAAAAGAGCCGTAGCCGCCAAGAAACAATTCGGCAGGCTCGTCACCGATTTTCTCGGTGAGGAAGGCTATAATCTTTTCCTCGTCCTCTGCGCTCCTTATGTAATTGGAATGTCCACAAAAGGTAATAATCATATTTTTCCCCCTAAAAAACAAAAAGTGCGACAACCGGAGTTGCCGCACAAAAAACGCAAACTCCAAGTCGCTAAACCAACTTGAATAAAACAAGGACACCCATGCCTTCTACAAGCGGAATTTGCATTTTTATCAAATCCATATGTAGAAAGCACCAAAAGGGTATAGTATCCCCGTAGAAATAGGTGTTTTTTAAAATTATTAAGTTGGTTTAGCGGTATTATTATATCACATTTTTTGAAAAATTACAAGTGCTTGATGAAAAAACAATTCAAACAATCATATTTCCCCCTAAAAAACAAAAAGTGCG
>JAZSIJ010000105.1:0-11489 GCA_045533755.1 Eubacteriales bacterium
CGCGACGGCTGGCATGATTTCAACGAGGAATATCCCATTTTCAGCAGCCACTTTGCACGTGCGGAGGATGCTCCCTGCGGCTCCGACCCGATGCTGATGTACTTCACCTCGGGTACCTCGGGATATCCCAAGATCGCGGCGCACAGCTACAAATATCCTCTCGGTCACTTCATCACCGCGAAGTACTGGCATCAGGTAAACCCCGATGGACTTCACTTCACCATTTCCGATACCGGCTGGGCGAAGGCAATGTGGGGTAAGCTCTACGGTCAGTGGCTCTGCGAGGCGGCAACCTTTGTTTACGACTTCGACAGGTTCGATCCCGAGAAGATACTGCCTCTTTTTGCAAAGCACAAAATCACCACCTTCTGCGCTCCCCCCACGATGTACAGAATGCTTATCAAGCAGGATCTTTCCCGCTTCGACCTTTCCACAATAGAGCACGCCTCTACTGCGGGCGAAGCGCTTAACCCCGAGGTATTCCGTCAGTTCGAGCGCCATACCGGACTTCAGATTATGGAGGGCTTCGGTCAGTCGGAGAGCACTCTTATCATCGGTAACCTTGCCGGCGGAAGCCACAAGATTGGCTCGATGGGTAAGCCCGTTCCGCTTTACGACGTGCATCTGCTTAACCCCGAGGGCGAGGAGGTCAAGCGCGGAGAAAGTGGCGAAATTTGTATCAATATATCGAACGGTCTGCCCTGCGGTCTTGCCTATGCCTACGAGGGTAACGAGGAGATCACGAGAGAAACCTGGCGCGACGGATATTATCACACCGGCGACCTTGCCTGGTGCGATGAGGACGGCTTCCTCTGGTACGTTGGTCGTGCCGACGACGTTATCAAGTCCTCGGGCTACAGAATCGGTCCATTTGAGATTGAAAACGTAATTATGGAGCTACCCTACGTCCTTGAGTGCGGAGTTTCCGCCGCTCCCGACGAGATTCGCGGTCAGGTCGTCAAGGCGAGCATAGTTCTCGTGAAGGGATACGAGGGAACCGACGACTTGAAAAAGGAAATTCAGAACTACGTCAAGTCGCGTACTGCTCCCTATAAGTATCCGAGAATAGTTGAATTCCGCGAGAGCCTACCCAAGACCACGAGCGGTAAGATAATAAGAAAACAACTTTAAGCTGAGAATTTTTATGGAAAACAAGCGACTTACTCTTTTTGCAGGTCATTACGGAAGCGGCAAGACGAATATTGCCGTAAATTACGCCGTGAAGCTTGCAAGAGAGGGAAAAAGGGTCTCTGTTGCCGACCTCGATATCGTAAATCCGTATTTCAGGACGAAGGATAGCGAGGCAGAGCTTACGGCGGAGGGAATAGAGCTTATTTCCCCGCAGTTTGCTAACAGCAACGTTGACCTTCCGGCTCTGCCGGCAGAGAGCTACCGACTTATTCGGGACAAATCCGTCTTTGGCATTATGGACATCGGCGGAGATGACAGAGGCGCTTACGCGCTCGGCAGATTTGTCCCCTCGATAAAGGAGGAGGGCGATTACCGTATGGCATTCGTCGTCAACTGCTACCGTCCCCTGACCTCGACGCCGGAGGACGCCATCGAGATTATGAGGGAGATAGAGGGGGCGTGCGGTCTTAAATTTAACTGCATCGTCAACAACTCGAATCTCGGAGAGGAAACCTCGCCGAAGGTCGTTTTAGACTCTCTTGAATATGTAGAGAAGCTGTGCCGGCTTTCCGGCCTGCCCTTGTGGATGCACACGGCAGAGGCTTCGGTGGCGAGGGAGCTCGGCGATTTGCCGGTTATGCCCCTCGTGCTTCAAAAGAAATATTTCGATTTACCGCATTGAGATGACCTCGCGGCAATCGTAAAATGGAGGAAATAAATGTCAAAAGTAACTTTTAACACCGATCTGTGTAAGGGTTGCGGCCTTTGCGTTGACGCATGTCCGAAGGACTGCCTCGCAATCGACGACACCAAGCTTAACAAGAAGGGTTATTCACCTGCGTACGTAAAGAACCAGGAAAAATGTATCGGATGTGCATTCTGCGCGACCATGTGTCCGGATTGCATAATCACGGTTGAAAGGTAAGGGAATTGAAATGGCAGAAAGAATTTTAATGAAGGGTAACGAGGCTATTGCCGAGGCGGCAATCCGTTCAGGCTGTCGCCACTATTTCGGTTATCCTATCACGCCTCAGACCGAGATTGCCGCTTATATGGCAAAGAAGATGCCTAAAATCGGCGGTGTATTTCTTCAGGCAGAGAGCGAGGTCGCCTCTATAAATATGGTCTACGGTGCTGCTGCGGCAGGCATGAGAGTAATGACCTCCTCGTCGAGCCCCGGAATCTCGCTTAAGGCAGAGGGACTCAGCTACATAGCAGGCTCGGATATTCCCGCGCTTGTAGTTAACGTACAGAGAGGCGGCCCCGGTCTTGGCGGTATTCAGCCCTCACAGTCGGACTATTTCCAGGCAACGAAGGGCGGCGGACACGGCGACTACCGTATGATAGTTCTTGCTCCCGCATCGGTTCAGGAAATGGCGAGCCTTACTATGAAGGGCTTTGAGCTTGCAGACAAGTATCTCATGACATCGATGATTCTCGCCGACGGTACTATCGGACAGATGATGGAGCCCATCACCTTTGAGGAGAGCGAGCTCGAAGAATTTGAAAAGCCCTGGGCTCTCACCGGCACAGAGTGCAAGCGTCCTCACAATGTGGTGAACTCGCTCTATCTCAAGCCCGACGAGCTCGAAAAGAAGAACTTCGAGCGCTATGAGAGATACAAGCTCGTTGAAGAGAACGAGGCTATGTGGGAGGAGTATATGATGGACGACGCGGAGTATTGCGTTGTTGCATTCGGTATTGCCTCCAGAGTGGCAAAGAACGCCGTAGTTGCGGCAAGAGCAGAGGGCATCAAGGTAGGACTTATCAGACCTATCACCCTTTGGCCCTTCCCGAAGGCAGCGTTTGACAAGGTAAATGATAAGATTAAGGCGTATATCTCGGTTGAGCTCAGCATGGGCCAGATGATTGAGGATATAAGACTTGCAACCGAGTGCAAGAAGCCTGTTTATCTTTGCAACCGTTGCGGAGGCATGATTCCCGAGCCTGACGAGGTTCTTGAATCTATCCGCAAGGCTGAGAAAGGGGTGTTTTAAGTTATGGCAATAGTATTTGAAAAGCCGAAGGCACTCGCTGATATTCCCTTCCATTACTGTCCCGGCTGTCCTCACGGTATCATTCACCGTCTGGTTGCCGAGGTTATGGATGAGCTCGGTATAGAGGGCAAGGCAATAGGCGTAGCACCCGTTGGCTGCGCGGTAATGGCATACGATTATTTTAACTGCGATATGATAGAGGCGGCTCACGGAAGAGCCCCTGCCGTTGCTACCGGTATCAAGCGCTGCCGTCCCGACAATATAGTATTTACCTATCAGGGTGACGGTGACCTTGCATCTATCGGTATGGCAGAAACGGTTCATTCGGCGGCAAGAAACGAGAATATCACCGTCATCTTCGTAAACAACGCAATTTACGGTATGACCGGCGGTCAGATGGCTCCTACCAGCCTTCCCGGTCAGGTTACTCAGACCTCTCCCTACGGACGTGACGTTAACCATTGCGGTTGGCCTATCCGTGTCAGCGAGATGCTCGCTACCCTCGAGGGCCCCGAGTACATCGCACGCGTTGCCGTAAACAACGTAAAGAACGTTAAGGCAGCAAAAAAGGCTATCAAGAAGGCATTCGAGAATCAGATTGAGGGCAAGGGCTTCTCGCTTGTAGAGGTGGTTTCGGCTTGTCCTACCAACTGGGGTATGACTCCGAAGCAGGCGCTCGAGTGGATTGAAAGCGATATGCTTCCTTACTATCCTATCGGCACCTACAAGGACAGAAGCGCTGCAAAGGAGGAGAAATAAGATGAAAACTACTCAGATCCTTATCGCAGGCTTCGGCGGACAGGGAATTCTCTTCTCGGGTAAGTTCTTGGCATACAAGGGACTTTGCGAGGAGCTTCAGGTCTCATGGCTTCCTTCATACGGCCCCGAGATGCGCGGCGGTACTGCAAACTGTAACGTTATCCTATCGGATACTCCCGTTGGCTCGCCCATTATCACAACTCCCGACGTGCTCATCGCTATGAACGCGCCCTCTCTGCAGAAGTACGTTGATACCGTCGCATCCGGTGGGCAGATTTACGTTGACTCCTCGCTTATCGACGTAAAGGTCGAGAGAACCGACGTTTCGGTCTTCTATATTCCCGCCACCCAGATGGCAAAGGAAGCGGGTATCGCAACGCTTGCGAATATGATAATAGTCGGTCATTTGCTTGAAAATCACCCAGAGCTTTCCTTTGAGGGAGCTGACGGCGTGGTTGATAAGCTCGTTCCGCCGAAGAAGGCTGCTCTCAAGGAGCTCAATATGAAGGCTCTTTCATTGGGAAAAGATTACAAAAATTAAAATCTTGGCTTTGCTGTGAGATTTTCGAATTTAGCAGTGGTATAACCAATTAAAACACGGAGACGATTATGGAAAAGAAAAATATTGACTGGGCATCTCTCGGCTTTGGATACATGGAAACCGATTACAGCTTTGTTTCCTACTACAAGGACGGTAAGTGGGACGAGGGAGCTCTTACTTCAGACCACACTATCACTCTTAACGAGTGTGCTTGTGTATTCCAGTACGCGCAGACCTGCTTTGAGGGGCTTAAGGCATACACTACCGAGGACGGCAGAATAGTTACCTTCCGCCCTGACCTCAATGCTGAGCGTATGGAGGATTCGGCAAGAAGACTTAAAATGCCGGTATATCCTAAGGAAAAGTTCATCGAGGCTGTGAAGAAGGTCGTAAAGGCAAATGCCGCTTACGTCCCCCCCTTCGGCTCGGGCGCAACTCTCTATATCAGACCCTATATGATGGGAACGAACGCGGTCATCGGCGTTAAGCCCGCAACCGAGTATCAGTTCCGTATTCTCGTAACTCCGGTTGGCCCTTACTTTAAGGGAGGTGTCAGACCTCTCACGGTAAGACTTTCCGACCTTGACCGTGCCGCACCTCGCGGAACGGGTCACATCAAGGCGGGACTCAACTACGCGATGAGCCTCTATAATATCGTTGACGCTCACGAGCAGGGATACGACGAGAACATCTATCTTGATGCCGCAACCCACACCAATATTGAGGAAACCGGTGGAGCGAACGTTATCTTTGTAACCAAGGACGGCGGGGTAGTCACTCCTAAATCGGATAGCATTCTGCCCTCTATCACGCGCCGTTCTCTCCTGACTGTTGCGCGCGATTATCTCGGCCTTAATGCAGAGGAGAGAGTTATATCCAAGGACGAGCTTGATAGCTTTGTCGAGTGCGGACTTTGCGGTACGGCTGCCGTTATCTCGCCTGTCGGTAAGATAGTTGACCACGGACGTGAAATCTGCTTCCCCGCAGGTATGACCGAAATGGGCCCCACCACAAAGAAGCTCTACGAAACCCTCACGGGTATCCAGATGGGTCGCCTTGAAGCGCCTTGTGGCTGGATAGTTGAAATTGACTAATAGAATATTAAGAAAGAGAGAGCGTTCGGCTATAACCGATTCGTTCTCTCTTTCGTCATTCTTGAAAGTGATGTTAATCGAGGTGAAAGCGGTGGGGCAAAAGCTCGTCAAGTGTCAGCACACGAGGCTCCTCGCCGCCGCTTAAAATGATTTTAAAATCACCCGAGCAGAATTCACTCATAACCTGACGGCAAACACCGCAGGGAGAGCATGGCTCGTTTGGATTCGTTCGGCTCGCACCGCCGACGATAGCTATGGCGGCGAAATCCCTGTGGCCGTCGTGAACTGCGTTAAAAAAGGCAACGCGCTCAGCGCATACTGTGGGAGTATACGAAGCGTTTTCAATATTAGCGCCGGTGTAAATGCTTCCGTCCTTGCAAAGCAAGGCCGCGCCTACTGAAAAGCTTGAGTAGGGCGCATAGCTTCGCGCTCTTGCCCGGATAGCCTTCTCGAGCAGAAGATTGATTTTTTCTGTGTTCATAAGCTCCCTCATTAAATATGGAACAGTCTGCATACGGTGTTGCAAACCTTGTCAAATCCCAAAACAGTACCTAAATTCTCGGCAGAAATGCCGCTTCCAAGCATGAGGAAGGGCACGTATTCTCTAGTGTGATCGGTGCTGTTATCGGTAGGATCACAGCCGTGATCGGCGGTTATGATAAGAACGTCCCCGTCGGTAAGGCGGGGCAGTGCCGTCCCAAGCCAGCGGTCGAAGGCGTTCAGAGCCTCGGCATAGCCGACGGCGTCCTGGCGGTGACCGTACTTCATATCGAAATCAACCAGGTTAACGAAGCAAAGACCGTTAAAGTCACGGCTCAACAGCTCGTCGGCTTTTGCCATTCCCTCATCGTTGTTATGGGTGGGGTAGGTTTCCGTCAAGCCTGACATAGCGAATATATCACCGATCTTGCCTACGCCGATTACGTCAAAGCCCGCCCTCGCAAGCCTACTTAGCATAGTGTCGTGAGGAGGCGGTAATGAAAAGTCGCGGCGGTTTCCGGTGCGCTTGAAATCGGGGTGAGAGCCGACAAACGGGCGGGCGATTACGCGTCCGACTCCGTATTCTCCGCAAAGCAGTCCTCTGGCGGTACGGCAGATTTCGTAAAGCTCCTCTAATGGAACGGTATCCTCGTGTGCAGCTATTTGAAATACGCTGTCAGCCGAGGTGTATATGATGAGCTTGCCGGTCTCTACGTGCTCCTTGCCATAATCGCGGATAACGTCGGTTCCGGAATATGGAAGATTGCAGAGCGTGCCTCGGCCTACGGCCTGCTCGAAGGCGTCCATCAGCTCTCGGGGAAATCCGCTCGGAAAGGTTGGCAGGGGAGTGTCCGAGATAAGACCTGCTATCTCCCAATGTCCGATAGTGGTGTCCTTTCCCATACTGCGCTCTTGCAGGCGTGCGTGTGTCGCGCGGGGGTTCTCCACCTTTGCAATAGAGGTTACGCCGTCAATGCACCCAAGACCTAGGGCGGTCATATTTGGCAGATTTAAAAGTCCCGTTTTTGCTACTCCTGCCAGCGTGTTTGCCCCGGCATCGCCAAAGTCGGCGGCATCCGGCGCCTCGCCAATGCCGAAGGAGTCGAGCACAATTAAAAATACACGGCGCGTCATGACATTTTAACCGCTACGTCCAGAGCGATGGTCATCATATCGGTAAAGGTGGTCTCTCGCGCATCTGCGTCCAGCGCCTCACCGCGCAGAACGTGGTCAGAGACGGTGCAAATTGCAAGCGCGCGCTTGCCGGCTGCCGCCGCGTTCATATAAAGAGCCGCAGCCTCCATTTCTACACCAAGCACGCCCATTTTATACCACCCCATGTTGAAATTCGGGTCGGCGTGATAGAATACGTCTGAGGATAAAAGGTTGCCTACGTGATAGCGAGCTCCCAGCTCCTTTGCTGATTCTACGGCTAAAGAGAGAAGCTCAAAGCTTGCGATTGGGGCATAATTTCCGTTCAGATTGTATTGATTCTGATAAGCTGAGTTAGTACAAGCGCCCATACCTATTATTACGTCACGAAGCTGTACGCTGTCAGCAAGACCTCCGGCAGATCCTATACGGATTATGTTCTCAACACCAAAGAAATTGAAAAGCTCGTGGGAATAAATTCCCATCGAGGGCATTCCCATGCCGCTTGCCATTACAGAAACGGGGACACCGTGATAGGTTCCGGTATAGCCCTGAATACCGCGCACGTTGTTTATAAGCTTAGGACTTTCCAAAAACGTTTCCGCAACGAATTTAGAGCGAAGAGGGTCTCCGGGCATCAATACGGTTTTTGCAAAATCGGCAGAGGCTGCCTTAATGTGCGGTGTGTGTTGATTGGTCATAGCCTTCTCCTTAATAAGCAGACTTGCTTTCTTCGTTTTTTGCGATTTTAACAATACGGCTGGTGCCAAGGCGAGTCGCGCCAAGGCGTATGAATTCCTCTGCGTCCTCTAAAGATGAAATGCCGCCGGCGGCCTTGATTTGAACTCCCGGACCGACGTGCTTTGCAAAAAGCGCCACGTCCTTTCGGGTTGCGCCTCCGGTGGAAAAACCGGTGGAGGTTTTTATGAAATCTGCGCCCGATGCGGTTACCAGCTCGCACATTTTGATTTTTTCCTCATCGGTTAAAAGACAGGCTTCAATGATTACCTTGAGAATTTTTACACCGCAGGCTTCCTTCAGAGCCTTGAGCTCACAGAGAATCTCATCATACAGCCCTGCTTTCAGGTGACCGACGTTGATTACGGTGTCTATTTCGTCTGCGCCGTTAGCCAAGGCGTCCTTACATTCGAAAAGCTTTACCGCGGTTGTGGAATATCCGTTGGGAAATCCGATTACTGTACATATGGCAAGTCTATCCCTAACGTATTCCTTTGCCTGCTTTACGTGAGAGGGGGGGATACATACCGATGCGGTGCCGTATTTTATACCGTCATCGCAAATGGATTTAATATCAGACCAAGTTGCGCTCTGCAAAAGCAGGGTATGATCGCATTTTGAAAGAATTTCGCTAATGTTCATATATTTTCTCCTTGGTTGGATTTTTGGCTGTTAACTCTGTTGCGCCAGCAACGGTGGCACATAGCAATATAAGCTTCGTTGCCGCCTATCATCACCTGAGCTCCCTCGGTGACGATTTGCATATTGGCATCAAGTCTTGCGTTGACGGTAGCCTTTGAGCCGCAGGAGCAGATGGTTTTAATTTCGGAAATAGAGTCGGCAATTTCAAACAAGCGCTTACTGCCTGTGAAAAGGCGGCATAGAAAATCGGTTCTCAGACCGAAGCAAAGCACCGGAACGTCGCATTCATCAACGATGAGGCGAAGCTCGTCAATCTGCTTTTCGGTGAAGAACTGACATTCATCTGCAATAATAACGTCGATATCAGAGTGTTCTTTTGTAAAGGATTCAAACAAATCGGTTGACGGTGAAATGCTGCTGCAGCGGGCAGAAAGTCCTATACGTGATTTTACCACGTCCTTGCCGTCGCGATCGTCGGTAGAGGGCTTAATAAGCCATACCTTCATTCCGCGTTCCTCATAATTAAATTTCGTTGTCAACGCCTGGGCGGTTTTTGAAGAGCCCATAGCGCCGTATTTGAAATATAGCTTTGCCATGTTAAGCCTCCGATATTGTAGGAGCGTTTTAAAAGTTATCCTCTTTATAATTATACCATATTTTCTAAAACAAATCAATACTTGTGATGGGTGCTTTTGGAATTTATACTTTAATGCTGCAATTTTCACAGCTACAGCCGTAGCCGTCGGAGAAAGGTTAGCTTTGAGAAAACACACCCCCGAACTGCTCGGGGGTGTGTTGGTTCTTTACGAGACGGATAAAAAAGAGTCGCTTTGCGGTGATTTTGCCAAACAGACTTGGCTTGTTATCTATTCATGTCTGCCAAAATCAGACGCTTCATAGCTTCAATTCCAACGCGGATAGCGGCAGAGGTATCGTTTGTCATGTCCATAGAGATTCCAAGCTTTTCTCTCTCCTGATTCCAAATCACGTGAAAACAACTACCGCAGCGTACGCCGAGGGCGGAAGCAACAACGAACAGAGCTGCGGATTCCATTTCACTGGCCTTTACTCCGAGGCGTTTCCAGCTCTCCCACTTATGAAGCAGCTCGTAATAGACGGGCGATTTTTCGGGTGCGTGCTGACCGTAGAAGGAGTCCTTACATTGAACCACTCCGGTATGCGTGCGATAGCCTAGCTCCTCGCCTGCATTTTTGAGAGCAACGGCTACGTCAAGGCTTGGAACTGCGGGGAATTCTATAGGCGCGTATTCCAGAGAGGTATGCTCGTAACGGATAGCTCCGGTAGCAACCACTACGTCGCCGGGAAGCACGTCAAGGTCAATTCCTCCGCAGGTACCGATACGGATAAAGGTATCAGCGCCAATTGCAGTCAGCTCCTCCATGGCGATGGAGGCGGATGGGCCTCCGATTCCGGTGGAGCAGACCGAAACCCTTTGACCGAGCAGAGTGCCGGTGTATATATTATACTCGCGGTTCATTCCAAGGTGCAAGGGATTATCAAAATACGCGGCAATGCTCTCGCAGCGTCCGGGGTCTCCGGGCAAAAATACGTAACGGCCTACGTCGCCTTTGTTTAGACGGATATGAAGCTGCGTTCCGATGTCTTGCATAATATACCTCCTTCTGTCTCTGAATAATGTTTTCGATTTTAACCGTAGGATTTTATCTAAAACCTGTTAGCTTGATTCACTTGACATCAAAGAGATTATGCAATAATTTGGTCTATGGGCGTTTTTTCGGTTATCTTCGTGTAGAAGACGTCGATAGCCTTTGCCATAGACGAATCCTTCGAAATTCCGCAGTAGGCTTCAAGCGCGTGGAATACGCCGTTCTTCTTTGCGTCCTCTGCGACCTCGATAGAAGAGTCGTCACCGGCGGGAGCAAAGTGAAGACCTGCGGCAATACCTGCCAAAATGCAGTCGCACTTGATTCCGTGCTTTTCGCAGAGAAGTGCCGTGCCGACCATGCGGTCGTTTGCGGAGAGCTTACGCTTGGTGTCCTTGCCGACGCGGTCAACGGTGTCGCCGAGGAGCTTGTTCTCAAAACGCTCGATAAGGTTTTCGGAGAATGCACGAAGCTCGGTCATAGGAACTCCGTATTCGAGGTTAAGAGCCTGCGATGCACTCGAAAGAGCCTCTATTGCAAGAGCGCGGACACGGCTGTCGGACGCCGCCTCCCAAATGTAAGTATACCCGCAAAGAGCACCGAAATACGCGGTGATAGCGTGGCTCATATTGTGCATAAAGAGCTTGCGGCGGATAAAGAAATCAAAGGGTGCAAAGGGAACCATGTTTTTGATGTCGGGAATTTCACCCTTGAACGCATTCTTGTCAACGGGAAGCTCACAGTAGGGTTCAACGCATACGGCAAGAGGATTCTTTTCTGAAATTTCCTTCGGGGTTGCGGGAACCATTCGTCCAATGGACGGCTCGACAAGAGCGATGTGAGTGTCGAAGTATCGGCACTCTGCCTCGTTAAGATTTTCCTTTACAAGACCTGCAAAATACTTGTCTGCCTCTATCATATTCTCGCAGATTATGACGTTGAGGGGTGCTTCAATCCCCTTTTCCATTCTGCGACGCACACCCGAGGCAAAGGGAGCAGCGATGAATTTCAGGATATTAACGCCAACCGCGGTTGCCATGATATCTGCCTCTGCCATCGCCTCTGCGATAGCCTCGTTATCGCGTCCGTTCACGCCGTGAACACCGGTTACGGTGTATTCGCTGTATCCCTCACCCTCGGTGATATATATAGGATACTGACCGTCACGGTTCAGCTTATCAATCACCTCCATGTTAACGTCTATAAAGGAAATTTCATAGCCGGACATGTGGAAAAGCTGACCGATAAAGCCGCGGCCTATATTTCCTGCACCGTACATAAGAGCCTTTTTCATAATCTATTATCCTCCAAAGCTAAATATTACTCGCCC
>JAZSIJ010000125.1:0-16696 GCA_045533755.1 Eubacteriales bacterium
TAAACGCGCCACTCGCGGTTATCGGAAACCTTCTTCCTATACCCTTTATACTTCTGTTTATCACGCGGCTTTTCGACTGGATGGCGAAATTTAAAATATTTCGTCCCGTCATAGAGTGGCTTCGTAAAAAGGCGAACAAGCACAGCACTAAGGTCCTCGGCGACGAGGCGGAGAGCTACTCCGAGAATAACGGAAAAGAGGTTCTCGGCGACGGGCGGAAAATGTCGGTTGGCATATTTATCGCGCTTCTGCTCTTCGTTGCGCTTCCCGTTCCCGGAACGGGCGCTTGGTCGGGCGCGCTTGTTGCCTCTCTCTTCAATCTGCCGAAACGGCAGTCCTTCCTCGCAATATCCCTCGGCGTCGTAATATGCGCCGTCATAATGACTCTCGCATCATACGGAGTGCTTGGTTTCCTTAAATTTCTTCTTTAAACAAAAAGAGAAGAGCCGCGACTCTTCTCTTTTCATTATTCATAGTGCCCTTTGCACTGAATAATCTCTACGTTCCCGGCTTTTATCCTGTAAACTATTCTGTTACAGTCGTCAATGCGGCGGCTCCAATATCCGCTTAAGTTATCCTTAAGCGGCTCGGGCTTACCTATTCCCTCGTATCCCGAACGCGAAATATCCTGCAAAATCAAATTGATACGCTTCAAGGTCTTTTTGTCTTGTCTCTGCCAATATAGATATTCCTCCCAAGCGTCCTCGGAGAAAATAAAATTACCCATTAGCCATTTCCTCAAGCTCGTCAAGAGTTTTTCTGACTACGCGCCCTTCTGCTATCTGCCCCGCAGAACGCTCGAGAGCAGAGGTGTTCGCCTTCGTGTAAAAAGGATCTACCGATACATCGAAGGGTATGCGCTCCTCGCGTATCATCTTTTTTGCCAAAATAGTAATGGCAATAGACATATTGATACCAAGCTCGCCACACACGCGGTCAAACTCGCGTTTAACGTCCTCGTCCATTCTTATGTTAACGTTAGATTGTGCCATACAATCACCTCCTCGCACTACAATTATATCACATTGTCAGCACAATGTCAATACATTTATTATAATTACCTGAAAATGTTTTTTTATCCGCCGAACCCTAATTTTTATTTTACCCTTAGACAAAAGACCGCCCGAATGAACCATCGGACGGTCTCTCTGATTTAAAAACAGCTTATTTTGAGAGCTTGACAAGCGGCTCAACGAAGCCCTTTGGGTCTGCCGAGGATATATCGCAGCCTATCACTCGATCGCGGTAAACGAAGATGTTGGCGTAGACCGTCCCCTCGTAGCCCTCATAGTCTTTCACCTCGTAGGTGTAGCGGGTGACCTTCTTGCCGCCGTATTTTGAAAGGTCAAGCCCCTGCTTTCGCTGAAGCTCGTTGTAGTCTGTAATTATGCGGTCAAACGTCGTCGGCATAGAAAAGCTCTCCTCGGAAACAGGCGCCTCTCCGACCTCGTATCCAAACTGCTTGATGAAGGCGATTCTTCCCTCGTGCTCGCCTGCGCCGCCAAAATCAACGCCGCCCTCGGCAGACGCGAGAGCCGTGCCACTGTTTCCTATTATTATACTTCCGATAAGCACGATAAGCGTCAGGACGACAAGCAAAAAATATCTTATGCCCGACGCGCGTACAGAATATACGAACATATTTTCCCTCCGAAAAATTTTCTTTGGTAAAATATATTTCGCGGGGCGAATTTTTATGACACTTTTTCTCCCTGACGCATAAGATGATAATGGGTCTGACCCAAAAGCATTTGGAGGAAAACATATATGAACAACAACTGTCTTTGCAATCTCTTTGATGACAACTGCACTTGGATAATTATCCTTGCGATAGTTATCGTTTTCTGTTGCTGCTGCAATCACTAAGCCGACTGCTCGCCGAAGAGAAGGACGGGGCTGAAAATCAGTCCCGTCCTTTCGGTTTTTATACGTAAGATGCTATTTATCGAAGCTGAACTGCACCTCGCCGTCCTTCAAAACAAGCCTTGCGTCAAAGGGCTTTCCGGTTTTTGATATAAAGCCTCTCATTTTGGTCGTCGAGCCTGCTTCGAGAAGACGCGCTACCTCGATTTTGGGAATTTCTCTTCGGCATATTGTGACGCCCATTTTGAATTTACAGCCATCGGAGTAGCCCATGCAGCCGTAATTGGATTTACCTCTGACGACGTTTCGTTTGCATACAGGGCACTTGCCTATTATCTCGCCAAAGCTTCCGGTATCAACCGCTGAAAGATTACCGCCGTTTTTGGGGTTTGAGAATATCTCGGCTATCTCGGCTTCGGCGATTTTTACGCTGTCGTCAATAGTTATCTCGCCCTTGTACACGCGCTTCAGCGCCTTGCCCATCTCGCTCGTCTTGTATTTATCCATACTGATAGAGAGCGCCTCGAGTGAGCGTATGAGATACTCACCGCCCTCAAGAATGGAATAGACGTCTTTTTTGAGGTCGATATATCCGCTTTTCTTGGCGTTGTCGATTATTCCCGTCCTCGTAGCCTCTGTTCCAAGCTCGAGTCCCTCAAAGATTGCGCGGTAATCGTCGGCATCGTCGACCTCGCCGTTTTCCTCGAGCTCCTTTGCCTTTGCCTTGTCGTCCTTGAAGGGATTTTTGAGATAATTGTTAAGCGTTTCTATCGTGTAATGCTTCGGAGGGGTGGTTTCCTTCTCGCTGGGCTTAAAGTTAACGTTGACCGCCTCACCGACCTCAAGCTTCGGCAGAATTTTATTCTTCTGCGAGTAGTCGTCGTACTTCGTCCAACCCGGCTCTTTAATGACCGTGCCCTTCAGGACGAACTCCTCAAGCTCACCGACCTTGATTTTAATCTCGCTCTTATCGGCTACGCAGTCCTCGGAGCAGAAGACCGCAACGAAGCGGCGGAAAACGGTAGAATAGACCTGATTTTCTCGCTCGGAGAGGACGTCCTTGCCGGGTATCTTATAGGTCGGCGTCAGAGCCGAGTGGGATTCTATCTTGGAATCGTCAAAGATGTATTTTGAGTCTTTAAACCTAACGGGATAGCCAAGCCTTGACACGTTCGAGAGTATTGACCTGATTTTATCCTTCTCCGCCGTGGCAAGATACTCCGAGTTCGTTCTTGGATATGTGAGAAATCCCCGCTCGTAAAGTCCCTGTATTATCTTCAGGCTGTCTGCCATCGACATTTTGTATTTCTTACCGAGCACGTTCTGAAGCGTCGAGAGCGAATAGAGCTTGCCCGGCAGAATCTTGTCGGATTTAGACGAAACGTGAGTAACGACAGCACCCGTGTCGTTATATAGCTTAGCGGTGCTCTCCGCCTTTTCCAGCTCGTCTTTTGTAAACCTTTGTTTACTTTGAAGCTCGACCTTCTCGCCGTGGGTCTGCTCGGAGCTCTGTATTGAATAGTATTTTTCGGGCTTGAAATTACGGATTTCCATATCGCGCTCGTAGATAGCGCGGACTATCGGAACTATAACTCTGCCTACGCGAAGCAGCTTTCCCGAGCGAATAGTGGCATACCGTGTTAAATTAACGCCGTACAGCCAATCGATGTAGGTACGCGCAAGCCCCTCGCCTGCGAGGTTGTCGTACTCGCTCTCGTCCTTCATATCCGAAAGAGCCGCCCTCACCGTTTCGGGTGTCTGGTCGGGAAGCCAGAGTCTCTTTTGCGCCTTTGGCGAAGCAAGCGCCTCGGCAACGCAAAGTCTGACTATTATCTCTCCCTCTCGGTCGGCGTCCCCCGCGTTTATTATGGTGTCAACGTCGGAGCGGTTGCAGAGCGTTTTTATTATTTTAAACTGCTTTTCTACCCCTCGGTCAACCTTCTTATCATTGCCTCGCTTTAATTCAAAGCGGAATTTTTCGGGGAAGCAGGGGAGATTTGAGAGCGTCCATCTTCCGCTCTTCTCCTCGGTGTAGTATTCAACGTCGGCAAGCGAGAAAAGATGCCCGAAGGTCCAGGTAACGAGATACTCGTCGCCTGCAAAGAAGCCGTCGTTTTTCTGCATTTTACCGTCTATGCCGGCGATAATATTTCTTGCAAGGCTCGGCTTTTCGGCTATTATCAGCTTCATATCCCTTCTCCTTTCGGTTTTCTCTCAATATATTCTATCACAAAACGAGTGAAATTTCCACCCCTTTTTCGAAAAATATTCTGCTTAGTTTGTTAAATATTTAATTAACGGAAATACTATTGATTTTCGTCTGCGGATATGATAAAATAGGTTGGAATCAGTAATTCGGAGGCCGTGATGTACAGAAAATTCATCAGCGCGATGTACCTTCTCAACATCATATTTCAGTCGTTTTTCAATCTTGCATTCCCAATAGGACTTGCCATACTCGGCTCCTGGCTTTTGGTGGAAAAGGCGGGAGCGCCCGGCTGGATATACGCGCCGCTCGTTATAATCGGCGTTGCGATAGGCTTCGTTTCTATGGTGAAATTCATTCTCACGGCAACACGCGCGCTCGACCGTCTTGAGCGCGAAGGAAATAAAAGAGAGGACAAAGGTGATGGAAAATAAAAGCGCTTCGGCAAAGCAGATTATAGCCCTTGCTCTCGGAGAGATAATAATTTCGGCTCTCGTCTGCCTCGGTTATTTCATAGTAAGCCTCGCCACGCCCTACGAGTTTTCATACAGAGTTATTACGGGCGCTCTTCTCGGCAGTACCGTGACGGTGGCAAACTTCGTTTTTCTGACGCTCTCGGTAAACCGCGCGGTAGACAGATACCTCGCTCTTCGCGGCTCGCGCGAGATGGACGAGGAGGAGGCAGAAAAATTCGCCTCCGAGCACGCGATGGCTGTACAAAATGCGGCAACGCGCTCCTTTATCGTGAGGACTGTTACAATGCTCGCCGCACTCGTTATCGCATTTATGCTCGAGTGGTTTGAGCCGCTTGCAACGGTAATACCTCTCCTTATGTTCAGACCTATTCTCTATATTCTCGAAGCCACAAAAAAGAAAAAAGGTAACGCACAATGAAAAAGAAGCTTTTAGTGTTCTCGGTGGTTGCGGTGTGTCTTTTGATAATTGCCGCGCTTATCGTGTCCACAATACTCTTTGCAGAAATCCCGCCCGAAGCAGACACAGAGGGCGAGGCGTCGCTGATAGAGGTCGGCGGCGCGAGAATAATTCTCGCCATTCCCGCTCTTCAGGAGCTTTGCGAAAATATTCCGCTTCTCGAGCTTGGCAATCTGGTAACGCAGACGACGGTTTCACTGCTCGTAGTAACGGTAATACTCGTTATCCTTGCATATTTTGCGACGAAGAGGCTCACGAAGCGTCCGGGCAAGGCACAGGTGGTGTTTGAAAAGCTCACAACTATGCTTTACAACCTCGTGCGCGACACTATGGGCGAGCATAATCTGAAGTTTGCGCCATATATTGGCACGCTCTTCTTATCCTCGATTTTATGCACACTCATCGGAATGACGCAGATACTCCCCTCGGCAACAAAGGACCTCTCGGTCACACTCGCCTGGGCGCTCGTCACGACGGGTATGGTGTGGTACAACAACATAAAGAACTTCGGATTTGGCGCTTGGCTAAAGGGCTTTACCGAGCCTATCGCCGTTATGACGCCGATGAACGTCGTATCCGAAATTGCGCAGCCTATCTCGCTTGCCTTCCGTCATTTCGGTAACGTGGCGGGCGGCAGCGTTCTTACTGCGCTCATCTACGCGGCGCTCGGAGGTCTTACGCAGATAGTATTCGGCTGGCTTCCCGAGCATATACTCGAGGTATTCCCCACCGTCTTCCAGATAGGTATTCCCGCGGTGCTGTCGATATACTTCGACCTCTTCTCAGGCTTCGTTCAGGCGCTCGTATTCTCTCTTCTGACGATGGTTTACGTCGGCGGCGCTTGCCCTCCTCCCGAGGAAATTGCCGCGGCAAGAGAGGAAAAGCTCGCAAAAAAGGCATCTAAAAAGTAAAATAATTAAAAATAAAAATATACTTTCGGAGGAAACAAAAATGGATTTGAATGCAGCAAGATTACTCGGTGCAGGTCTTTGTATGGGACTTGGAGCTATCGGCCCCGCTATCGGAGAGGGTAACGCCGTCGGAAAGGCTCTTGAGGCTATGGCGCGTCAGCCCGAACTGGCAGTTACTCTCCGTACCAACATGATTCTCGGTTGTGCTATCACCGAAACCACCGGTATTTACTCTCTCGTTATTTCACTTCTTCTAATGTTCATGAAGTTCTGATTCCTTATAAAAGGCAGGAATAACGATGGAACTTCAATGGTTTTTAGGAAAATTTGAAGACTTTGTCGGTGTTAATCTCTGGACTATGCTCTTTGCATGGCTCAACCTTCTTATCCTCTATATTATTCTTAAGAAGATAGCCTTCGTGCCGCTTAAGAATATGATAGACTCACGCCAAAAGGAAGTCGACGATATGTACTCGGACGCCGAAAAATCGCGCGCTGACGCCGAGGCTCTTAGGGCTGATTACGAGGAAAAGATGGCAAGCGCCAAGGAGGAGAGCGAGGAAATAGTCAAGTCTGCGATAAGACGCGCACAGCTTCGCGAGGAAGAGATTCTCCGCGATGCCGATAAGAAGGCGGAGCGTGTGCTCGAGCGTGCAGAGGAGCAGGTGGAGCTCGAAAAGAAGCGTATGGTGAACGAGGTCAAGGACGAGGTTTCGAAAATGGCTATCGACATCGCCGCGGCGGTTATCGAGCGCGACGTTTCGGAAGACGAGCATAAGGAAATCATCGACAGCTTCATAGATAAAATGGGGTGATGCGCATGACCGATATTAAGGAATACGCATCGGCTCTCTTTCTGCTTGCAAAGGAGGAGGGACGGACGGAGGCTATCTCCGAGGAGCTCGAAGCGCTTCGGGCTCTGCTTCTCGAAAACCCCGAATACACACGTCTTCTCGATACCCCCGCCTTGAAAAAGGAGAAGCGCCTCTCGCTTGCGAGTGCTGCCTTCGCGGGATTTTCGGAATACGTTCTTAACCTGATAATGCTTCTTGCCGAGAGGCATCTTTCGTCAGAGCTTACCCGCGTTGCCGAGGTCTATGCTTCGCTTTATGACGAGGAGCGCGGAATTCTTCGCGCAGAGGCTGTGACGGCTGTGAAAATGAGCGATGAGCAGATAAAGAAGCTCGAGAGGGTGCTCGGCAAGGCTACCGGCAAAACGGTTATCCTCAAAAATACTGTGGATAGCTCGGTGCTCGGCGGTGTTAAGCTCCGCTACGCAGGCAGTCAGCTCGACGGCACGGTTCGTGCAGGGCTTTCACGCTTTGAGCGCGCTATCAAGGAATCAGTACTCTAATTTTTCGTAAAGTTGGTGATAAAATGCAGTCAAATACAGGCGACATCAGCAAAATAATTAAAGAACAAATAAAAAATTACAGACGCGAGATTGAGCAGGACGAAATTGGATACGTTCTCTCGGTCGGTGACGGCATCTCGAAGGTTTTCGGACTTGATAAGTGCAAGTCAAACGAGCTTCTGGAGTTCGCAAACGGCACTTACGGTATGGCTCTGAACCTTGAGGAAAGCTTTGTCAGCGCCGTTCTTCTCGGCAGCGACGTCGGTATCAGCGAGGGCAGTGTCGTTAAAAGAACCGGTAAGGTTGTATCCGTCCCCGTCGGCGAGAGCCTTATCGGCAGAGTAGTCAACGCACTTGGCGAGCCTCTCGACACGAAGGGCCCGATTACCGCCGCAGAATACAGCCCAATCGAGCGCCGCGCCTACGGCATTATCGAGAGAAAGTCGGTATCCGTTCCTCTTCAGACGGGCATCAAGGCTATTGACTCGATGATTCCCATCGGCCGCGGTCAGCGTGAGCTTATCATAGGCGACAGACAGACGGGTAAGACGGTTATAGCCACCGACACCATCATAAATCAAAGGGGCAAGGACGTTATCTGCATCTACGTTGCAATAGGTCAGAAGCAGTCCACCGTTACGGGCGTCGTTGACACTCTTACCAAGGCGGGCGCTATGGATTACACCATCGTCGTTTCGGCAACGGCGTCCGACACAGCCCCCCTTCAGTACATCGCTCCCTATTCGGGCTGTGCGATGGGCGAATATTTTATGGACAAGGGGCGCGACGTTCTCATAATTTACGACGACCTCTCGAAGCACGCGGTTGCCTACCGTGCGCTATCGCTTCTTATCAGAAGACCTCCGGGCCGCGAGGCATACCCCGGTGACGTCTTCTATCTTCACTCGAGACTTCTTGAGCGCGCGGCGCGCCTTGCTCCCGAGTATGGCGGAGGCTCGCTTACCGCGCTTCCCATAATCGAAACGCAGGCAGGCGACGTCTCGGCGTACATTCCCACTAACGTAATTTCTATAACAGACGGACAGATATTCCTGGAAACCGAGCTCTTCCACTCGGGCATCAGACCCGCAGTTAACCCCGGTATCTCGGTATCCCGTGTCGGCGGTAACGCGCAGATTAAGGCTATGAAGAAGGTTTCGGGAACGCTCAAGCTTCTCTACTCACAGTACCGCGAGCTTCAGTCCTTCGCGCAGTTCGGCTCCGACCTTGACGCAGACACCAAGGCAAGACTCGAGCAGGGACGCCGAATAGTTGAGGTTCTCTGTCAGGACAGAAACTCGCCCGTCGCGGTTGAGCTTCAGGTTGCCATAATCTACGCCGTCGTAAACAATCTTCTCGCAGATATTGCCGTAGAGGATATAAAGCGCTTTGAGTCTGAGCTCTTCGAGCATCTCGTAGCGACCAAAGACGAGCTTCTCTCCTCTATCAGAACGACGGGTCAGCTCGATGCCGACACCGAAGCGGCTCTTCGCTCGGCAATCCTTGAATTCAAGTCGAAGTTCCTCGCCTAAAGAGTAGCTTCAGAACGGAGAATTTATGGCAGGCGCATCAATGAACGATATTAAGGCGCGTATGAAGAGCGTCAAGAGCACCATGCAGATAACCAAGGCGATGGAGCTCGTTGCGACCTCTAAATTGCGTCGCGCAAAGGAAAAAGCGGAAAATACGCGCCCCTTTCTTTCCGCCCTTCAGGAGATAATAAATCAGGTAAGAGCCTCTAGCGAGCTTTCGGATTCCGCTTTTGCCTCGGCAAAGGAGGGCGCAAAGCACCTCTTCGTCGTTATCGCAGGCGACAGAGGACTCGCGGGCGGATATAACGCTAATGTATTCAGGCTTACGGAAGAGCTCGCGCGCGGCGAGGACGCGGTTTTTCTCCCAATAGGAAAAAAGGCGTACGAGTATTTAACTCACAGAAGCCGCGAGCTGTTCGGTGACGAAGCTATTATCGTCGCTGAAGCAGGGGTCGGGCGCTGCCTTTGTCTCGGACGGGCAATATGCGACGCATTTCTTCTTGGCAAAATAGGCAGGGTGACTCTCGTATACACCGAGTTTACCTCTATGCTGACGCAGACGCCGAGAGTAGCGGAGCTTTTGCCTCTTTCGCCTACCAAGGCAGAGGATAGCGATTTTCTCGTCTCGGGAGATGCCGAGGAGCTTCTTTCGGACGCAGTCCCCACCCTCGTCGGCGCCATGCTCTCCTCTGCGGTATGCGAGTCGGTAGCATCCGAGTCGGGTGCAAGGCGCACGGCTATGAACGCGGCTAACAAAAACGCAGAGGAAATGATAGGAAGCCTTCAGCTTACCTACAACCGCGCGCGTCAGGCGGTCATAACACAGGAAATCACGGAAATAGTTTCGGGCGCAGAGGCGCTGTAATTTCATTTGATTTCACAAGAAAGGAAAAAGCAGATGAAAAATAACATCGGCAAGGTCGTGCAGATAATAGGACCCGTCCTCGACGTAAAATTTGAGAACGGTCATCTTCCCGACCTGCTTAACGCTATTGAAATAATGCACGAGGGACGCCGCGTCGTCCTCGAGGTTGCAAGCCAGCTTGGCGACGACACCGTAAGATGTATTGCTATGTCCTCCACCGACGGTATGTCGCGCGGTATGGACGCCGTCGATACAGGCGCACCCATAAAGGTTCCTGTCGGCAAAGAAACTCTTGGCAGAATATTCAATCTTCTCGGTGAGCCCATTGACAACGGCGATGCGCCGAAGGCGTCTGAAAAATGGGCTATTCACCGCGACCCGCCCGCCTACTCCGAGCAGGAGGCTACCTCCGAGATACTCGAAACCGGCATCAAGGTCGTTGACCTTATCGCTCCCTACGCAAAGGGCGGTAAAATAGGTCTTTTCGGCGGTGCCGGAGTTGGTAAGACGGTGCTTATAATGGAGCTTATCAACAACGTCGCAAAGCAGCACGGCGGTATCTCGGTATTCACCGGTGTCGGTGAGCGTACCCGTGAGGGTAACGACCTCTATAACGAAATGAAGGAGTCCGGAGTTCTCTCGAAGACGGCACTCGTTTACGGTCAGATGAACGAGCCTCCGGGAGCAAGAATGAGAGTTGCCCTCTCGGGACTCACTATGGCGGAGTATTTCCGCGATAACGAGGGCCAGGACGTGCTTCTCTTCATTGACAACATATTCAGATTTACTCAAGCGGGCTCGGAGGTTTCGGCTCTTCTCGGAAGAATGCCCTCCGCCGTCGGCTATCAGCCCACCCTCGCAACCGAGATGGGCGCGCTCCAGGAGAGAATAACCTCGACCAAGCGCGGCTCTATCACCTCGGTTCAGGCGGTTTACGTTCCTGCCGACGACCTTACCGACCCTGCTCCCGCTACTACCTTCGCGCATCTTGACGCGACGACGGTTCTCTCGCGCAGCATCGCCTCGCTCGGCATCTACCCCGCGGTTGACCCACTCGAGTCCTCTTCGAGAATACTCTCTCCCGACGTCGTAGGCATTGAGCATTACGAGGTTGCGCGCGAGGTACAGAAGATGCTCCAGAGATACAAGGAACTCCAGGACATTATCGCAATTATGGGTATGGATGAGCTCTCCGAGGAGGATAAGCTCGTCGTCAACCGTGCAAGAAAGATACAGCGCTTCCTCTCCCAGCCCTTCTCGGTTGCCGAGCAGTTCACGGGCATGGAGGGCAAGTACGTTCCTATCAAGGAAACGGTGCGCGGCTTCCGCGAAATTCTTGACGGAAAGCACGATAGTCTTCCCGAGTCGGCATTTCTCTTCGTCGGAACTATCGACGAGGCTGTCGCAAAGGCGAAGTCGCTCGGCGCTGAAGTATAAGGTGGACGGATATGAGAAGCTTTAAGCTTGAGATAGTCTCACCGGACGGCGCTATGTTCTCAGGTGAGGCGGAGCGACTGCTCGTCAGGACCTCCGACGGCGACGTGGAGATTCTCGCCGGTCACACCGACCTTTTTGCCACGTTAGGTGTGGGGCGTGTTAAATTAACGGCGGGCGGTGAAGTAAAATACGCCTCTGCGTCGGGCGGATTTCTCTTGGTCAAGGGGGGCGAGGTAACTCTTGCCGTTATAACCTTTGAGTTTGCGGGTGATATTGATCTCGCACGTGCCGAGCGCGCCAAATCTCGCGCAGAGGAGGCAATTCGGGAGGCAAAGGACGAGCGAGCACTCGCCGTTGCTGATGCTAAGCTCAGGAGAGCTATCAACCGCATTAACGTCGCCACATTAAAATAATTTAAAGTTTTTTCTGTAAATCACTTGACAAAAGCGCTTTATTCTGCTAAAATGTATGCATATTTAAAAGCGCTTGAGCAAAAAACATGGTATCAAGAGCAGCCTTCAGAGAGTCGTCGGTAGGTGCGAGACGGCGGTGTGCGTGATGCGAATTCCTTTTGCGAGCTATCCGCTGAATCAAGTAGGCGGTATCGGGTGCGACCGTTATATCGCAGACGCGGTGTCTGCCGCGTACCGAGGTCTATTCCGTGAGGTGTAGACAAAGCAGAGTGGTAACACGTTTCTGACGTCCCTGCATCTATTTGATGCGGGGACTTTCTTTTTAAAATTTAACACGCCCTGCCACTTCCCCCCATATTACGTATATAATCCCCAAAGGGACTGTATAAATAAAACACTCGAAATGAGGTAAATCAAAATGAAAAGAATCGTTTCACTTATTCTCCTCCTTGCGCTTTGTATCGGCGCACTTACCGCCTGCGGCGGCTCTACCATTAAGGTAAATCCCGACAAGGAGCACTACGTTGTAGGCATTATTCAGCTTGCTCCCCACGACGCTCTTGACGCTGCTACTCAGGGCTTCAAGGATGCTCTCACCGAGGCTCTTGAGGCTGCCGGCAGAACCGTTGAGTTCAAGTTCCAGAATGCGCAGGGTGACACCAACACCTGTAACACTATCGTTAACAGCTTCGTAGCAGACGACGTTGATCTTATAATGGCAAACGCTACCGCAGCTCTTAACTCGGCATATCAGGCAACAGAGGTTATTCCCGTTCTTGGTACGTCCATCACCGAGTACGGCGTGGCTCTCGAGCTTAACAACTTCAACGGAACGGTTGGAGGAAACGTATCGGGTACGTCCGACCTTGCTCCCCTTACCGAGCAGGCACAGATGATGATAGACACCCTCTCGCTTGAATCCGGCGACAATGTTGGTCTTCTCTACTGCTCTGCCGAGCCTAACTCGGTATATCAGGTAACGAAGGTAAAGGAATACCTTGAGGGCAAGGGTATGGTCTGCACCGAGTATAAGTTTGCTGACTCCAACGAGCTTGCTACCGTTACTCAGAAGGCTGTGAACGACTCGGACGCTATATACGTTCCTACCGACAACACCGTTGCATCTAACACCTCTATCATAGACAACATCTGCTCTCCTGCAAGGATGCCCGTTTTCGCAGGCGAGGAGGCTACCTGCCTTGGATGCGGATACGCAACCCTTGCTATAAGCTACTACAACATCGGTAAGAAGACCGGTGAGATGGCAGCAGAGGTTCTTCTCGGCAAGACCAGCATCTCGGAGATGCCCATCGCATACGACGCGGCTCCCGTTAAGAAGTACAACAAGAGAATTTGTGAAAATCTTGGCATAGATATTGCTGCACTTGAGGCTGCAGGCTACGTTATGATAGCAGGTTCTGACGCAGAGTAATTTGTTATGGGCTTTTTAAATGCGATACCCGGTGCCGTTGCACAAGGTCTGATTTGGGGACTTTTTGCAATTGGACTTTACATATCTTACAAAATTCTTGACATTGCCGACCTTACGGTTGACGGCTCGATAACCACGGGTGCTTGTGTTTGCGCCGTTCTTGTGAGTGGCGGAGTCAACGTTGGTGTGGCTATGCTTGCAGCCTTCATTGCCGGAGCACTGGCGGGCATGGTTACCGGTTTATTTCACACGGCTATGGGTATTCCCGCGATACTTGCGGGAATACTCACGCAGCTTATCCTTTGGTCGCTTAACCTCAAGATACTTGGAAAGGCAAACCTTGCCATCAACTCCCGTAATTTCTTCGTTCTTCTCACCTCCCGTGAGAACCTCGTCGCAATTCTCGTATCTCTTGCATTCGTTGCGGTTATGATAGTCGTGTTATGGCTGTTCTTCTACACCGAGCTTGGTCTGTCGATAAAATCCACAGGCGACAACGCAGATATGAGCCGCGCGCAAGGAATCAACGTCGGCTTCAACAAGGTTCTCGGTCTTGCCCTCTCCAACGGTATCATAGGTCTTTCCGGCGCGCTTCTCGCGCAGTATCAGGGCTTTGCCGACATCAACATGGGAAGGGGCGCAATAGTTATCGGTCTTGCCGCTATAATCATCGGTCTTTCGATTTCTCTCAAAATCAAGCCGAATTTCGTCGTCAGCCTTATCGGCGTTACCGGCGGAAGCATTGCCTACTATCTCATTTACACCTTCGTTATTTGGCTCGGTCTTGACACCGACCTTCTTAAGATGCTCTCGGCGCTTGTGGTTGCGGTATTCCTCGCATTCCCCTATTTGAAGAGCAGATACTTCCCGAAAAAGCTCGCGCTTGAGGACGTAGCAGGAGGTGATGCTGATGCTTAAAATTACCAACCTTCACAAAACCTTCAACGCGGGTACGGTTAACGCGAAAAAAGCACTGAATGGGCTTAACCTTGAGCTTGCCGACGGTGATTTTGTAACCGTTATTGGTGGAAACGGCGCCGGTAAGAGCACGCTTCTCAACGCTATATCGGGCGTATGGCGCCCCGACTTTGGCAGGGTTGAGATTGACGGCGTTGACGTTACCAATATGCCTGAGCATAAGCGCGCGGCATATCTCGGCAGAGTTTTCCAAGACCCGATGAAGGGCACCGCTCCGGACATGGAGATTGCCGAAAACCTCGCTATCGCGGCGCGCCGCGGAACGAAGCGCAAGCTCGTATGGGGTGTTCGCCGTGCCGAGCGCGAGGAATACAAGGAGCTTCTTGCTCAGCTTGACCTCGGACTTGAGTCGAGGCTTTCCTCAAAGGTTGGACTTCTCTCGGGCGGTCAAAGACAGGCAGTAACGCTTCTTATGGCGACTCTCAAAAAGCCTAAGCTTCTGCTTCTCGACGAGCACACTGCGGCTCTCGACCCCAAGACTGCGGCAAAGGTTCTTGAAATAACCGACAGAATAGTCAACGAGAATAAGCTTACCACTCTTATGATAACGCACAATATGCGCGACGCTATCGACCACGGAAACCGCCTCATAATGCTCCACGAGGGACGCGTCATTATAGACGTCTCGGGCGAAGAGAAGAAGCATTTAACCGTCGAGGACCTGCTCGATATGTTCACAAAGGCAAGCGGCAACGCCTTTACAAGCGACAGAGCGATACTTTCATAATTTTCTAAAAAAGGAGAGTGGATGAATATGAATATGGGTTGTTCTCTTCCCTTCGTGCTTGGTATAGTTCTGACTACGCTGGCGCTTATAATTCTTTTGTAATCCCAAAAGAGACCTTTTTCGAGGTCTCTTTTTACTTTTCTCTTGATTTAGTGTGTGAATTATGATAAAATAATAGCGTTAAATTACTTTTAGGGGATTTTTATGATTAAAACGGTTTTCCTCGACCTTGACGACACGCTTTTCGATTTTCATCGCTCGGAGGGCGAAGCAATTTCCTTGACGCTCTCGCATTTCGGCATAGAGCCGACCGACGCGATAAAAAAGAGATACAGCGAGATAAACCGCTCCATGTGGGAGCAGCTTGAGCTCGGTAAAATGACGCGTGAGGAGATTCTCGTGCGCCGCTTTGAGCTTCTTTTTGCAGAGCTTTCGGTCGACGTATGCAGCATGGAAGCGCGGCGTATGTACGAGTGGAATCTCGGCGGCTCTTACTTCTATATTGACGGGGCGGAAGAGCTTCTTTCGGAGCTTTCGGAAAAATACGACCTCTACCTTATGTCAAACGGTACGGCGGCGGTTCAGGACAGACGCATTACGGCATCGGGAATAGCAAAATATTTCAAGGAGATTTTTATCTCCGATAAGGTCGGCTACAACAAGCCGAGCCGCGAATTTTTCGAGCGTTGCTTTGCAAAAATTCCCGATTTTGATAAAAACACCGCGATTATAGTCGGTGACAGTCCCTCCTCTGATATTCAGGGCGGTATCAACGCAGGTATTCTGACCTGCCACTACAACCCTCGCGCAGAAAAGGGCGTCACCCCCACCCCAGACTACACTGTAAATTCGCTCGAGGAGCTCCCCGCGCTCCTTCTCGGGCTTTGATAGGAGAAAAAATGTACTACGGATATAAAATCAGCGACTACACCGCAAATCTCGCAAGGCAAGCCGAGGAGGACTGCCGCGAGGTGTTTGGGAAAATTGAAGAAAACGCGCTTCTCTGCTCAGCGAAGGTGCTTTCGGCATTTCAGGAGCTGAGGGTCTCTACCGCAGACTTCATTGATGTAACCGGCTACGGCTACACCGACTCGGGCAGGGACAAGCTTGAGGAGGTCTACGCCAGGGTATTCGGTGCAGAGGACGCGCTCGTGCGCCCGCAGCTTATGTCGGGCACTCACGCACTCGCGGTAACTCTCGGCGGACTTTTAAAGCCGGGCGATACCCTGCTCTATATTTCGGGCGAGCCCTACGACACATTGAAGAGCGTTATCGGCACGGCAGGCGAGAGCAGAAATTCGCTTATAAAATACGGTGTCAAATACGAGGAGATTGACCTTGTCGGTGATGGCTTCGATTTGGTAAAAATCAAAGAAAGACTTGAAAAAGGCGGCGTAAGGGTGGTAGCTATTCAACGCAGCCGAGGCTACTCACAAAGAAAGAGCCTCACTATCGACAAGATTGCCGAGGCTATAAAGATTGTCAAGTCTGCCTTGCCCGGTGCGATAGTTATGGTTGACAACTGCTACGGCGAGTTCACCGAGGACCGTGAGCCCACCGACGTCGGTGCTGACGTTTTTGTCGGCTCGATGATGAAAAATCTCGGCGCAGGCTTTGCCGTCAGCGGCGGCTATTGCGTCGGACGCCGAGATATAATCGAGGATATTGCAGAGAGATTTTCCGCCCCCTGTGTCGGCAAGTCGCTCGGCGCTAACTTCAATCAGCTTGCCTCGTTTTACAAGGGCTTCTTTATGTCGCCCGCAACGACGGCGTCAACCCTCAAATCTATGGCGTTTGCCGCAAGAATGCTCGAGCTTGCAGGATTTCCCGAGGTGTCGCCAAAATACGACGAAAAACGCACCGACATTGTGCAAACCGTAAATCTGCACTCTGCGGATAAGCTCATAAAATTCTGCCGAGGCATACAGATGGGCTCTCCCGTTGAGGCTTACTGTATCCCCGAGCCGGGCGAGATGCCGGGCTATCCCCACGAGGAGATAATGGCAGCGGGTACGTTTGTCACGGGCGCTACGAATGAGCTTTCC
>JAZSIJ010000020.1:0-10411 GCA_045533755.1 Eubacteriales bacterium
AAAGGCGGTGGATTAAATTTGCAATTCGTCGGTCGGACACGACGAATTGGGCAATATACCGCAAGCGGTATGCGCTATGCGATGAAATCTGCCGAAAGGCAGATGAAATTCGCGCACAGCGCGGGCGAGGAGCATAGGCGCACAGAGCACGGGTGGCGTGCGGGTGACACGCACAGCGCGGGTTTAGAGCACCTTGGAAAGAAATTCCTTTAAACGAGGATTTTGGGGGTTGCCAAAGACCTCGGCGGGTGTTCCCTCCTCGGCAATCCTTCCGCCGTCCATAAAGAGAATTCGGTCTGCGACCTCACGGGCAAAGCCCATCTCGTGAGTAACTATAACCATCGTCATTCCCTCGTCGGCAAGCGACTTCATAAGGTCAAGAACCTCACCAACCATCTCGGGATCGAGTGCCGAGGTAGGCTCGTCAAAGAGGATAACCTTCGGGTTCATCGCGAGCGCTCTTACAATGGCGACGCGTTGCTTCTGTCCTCCCGAAAGCGTCGAGGGATAGACGTCCGCCTTGTCCTCAAGTCCTATTCTGCGAAGGAGGTCAAGGGCGCGCACACGCTCCTCTTCCTTTATCTGCTTTTTGTTTCTTCTGTCCCTCTTCGTTCTCACGTAAACCGGAGCGAGCATAATGTTCTCTATTACCGTTTTGTTATTGAAGAGGTTAAACTGCTGGAATACCATGCCGATTTTTTCGCGGTGCTCGTTTATATTAACCTTCATATCGGCAATATCAACGCCGTCAAAGAATATAGAGCCGCCGGTAGGGTCCTCCATACAGTTAAGACAGCGCAGGAAGGTAGATTTTCCACAGCCCGAAGGGCCGATAATAGCAATCTTCTCGCCGTCTCTGACGTCAAGGTCAAGTCCCCGCAACACTTCGAGGTCGCCAAATGACTTACAAAGCCCTCTCGTAGAGAGGATAATATCGTTGACTTCGTTCATTTTTATCTCCTCTCTTTATCTTTCGCTCTTTTTAAGGTGCTTTTCAAGCATTCTGACGCCAAAGGAAATCAGAAGCACCATAACGAGATAGGTAAGCGCAAGCATCAAATAGGGCATCGTGTAGTCGTAGGTAGGGTCGCCAAGCTGTTTGAAGGACTTATAGAGGTCGGTGACGGCAATGAAGCTCACTATCGAGGTTTCCTTTATAAGAACGATAAACTCGTTGCCAAGAGTTGGGAGGATATTCTTTATCGCCTGCGGCACGACTATCTTCAGCATCGTGGTAGAGTAAGGCAGACCGACAGCTCTACCCGCCTCCATCTGACCTGCGTCAACCGAGTTGATACCGCCTCGCATAATCTCCGACACGTACGCGCCGCTGTTCAGACCGAATACTATGATAGCAACCGGAACGCCCGAGTTTACCTGTATATCAAGCGCAGGTAAAAGCACCCAATATCCGATAAGAAGCTGAACGACCATAGGCGTGCCGCGGAAAAGCTCAACGTAGCAGCCGCAAATCTTGTCAAGAACCCGCGGCAGACGCTTGTATTTCGGCATAACCCTCACAACCGCGATAAGCGTACCTATAATTACACCTATGGCAAGACCGAGTACCGCAATCTCAACGGTAATACCGAGTCCCTTTATGACGTTCTTATATCCCTCTCGGGTTATGAACTGCTTGACAAATTCCTTCCACATTTCAGAAAAGCTCATATCTATTAACCAAGTGAAAGGCTTAGCCCGAAAACTAAGCCTTTATTTCCTTTTTATTCTGATTATTCTTCTTCAGCAGGCAGGCAGAGGACGGTGAGAAGGTCAACTACAGTGCCGCAAGCGTCGAGGCTGGTGTCCTCCTCCTTGCAAACTACGACGATGTTCTCAACGTAGTAGGGCTCGGAGAAGTTGATAACTGCAAGACGCTCTGCAGTGATGGTGATACCCGACATTGCGATGTCGATACCCTGCTTTCCGACAGAGCCGACGACGTTGTCAAAGTCCATATCCTCGATAACAAGCTCAAGACCAAGCTCGTCTGCGATAATCTTGGCAATCTCCATATCGATGCCGTAGTACTGGGTGCCTTCCTTGTACTCGAAGGGAGGGAACTCGGCGTTGGTAGCCACGACGAGCTGCTCTGCAGCCTTGTTAACGTCCTTTTCAGCCGAGGTAACGCCAACGAACTTGTCTTTTTCGTCATTGGTGTACTTTTCCTTGATAGCCTCGATATCCTCTGCGTACTTGGCAAGGATAGCGTCTATCTTGCCCTTGAGGTCGGTCTGAGCAGGGTCAATACCGATACCGTAATACTCGGTGGAGAGAGGAATGTTATCCATAATCTTAAGACCGTCGATTCCGGCGCAAATAGCCTTTGCGGTGCTCTTATCAACTATTGCGTAGTCAACGTTGCCGTTCTTCAAGTCGGTAACGGCGAGGGGGAAGGTGTCGTAGGGAACGACCTCAACTCCCTTCAGAAGATCTGCGTAGAACTTACTTGTAGTACCCTTCTGTACGCCGACCTTACTTACGATGGTTTCGCCGCCGCAGGAGGCGAGTGCCGCTGCACAGCCGAAGCAAAGCACGACTGCGAGTATGAGTGAAATAATTTTTTTCATGTTTTTTCCTTCTTTCTTTTTCGGGGAAATGCCCCGTGTTTTTCGAGATGACATAATTATACACTAAGAAATGCATAAAGTCAAGGCTTTTTTGAAATAAAATTCATTTTCGTTCAGTTTATGCATATTTACCCTATTTGACGCTTGCTTTTTGTACTTATTTACCCGTTTACGACAGGATTTATCCTAAAATCTTGCTTTTTTCTCGGTTTTGAGTTTGGTTTTTTCTTTACTTCAAGCTATACGTTCGCATATATTCATTGAATATGCAGTGCTTTATATGCATCATTATCGAATAAATATGCGGTTATTCATGCTATTGATTTTCGGTGTGATTTATGGTAAAATATATAGGAAATTCTACGGAGGTATGCCTCATCAGAGGTCTGATATAATATAATGGTAGCTTTATCGGTCTCCGACCTTTCTCTTTCGTTCGGGACGGACGTGATACTCAAGGACGTCAGCTTTGCCTTGAACGACGGCGACAGAGTAGGAATAATCGGCGTCAACGGCGCAGGCAAGACCTCGCTTTTCCGCGTTATAACCGGCGAATACACCGCCGACGCGGGCGGAGTTTATATACAGAAGGGGCACACTCTCGGCTGTCTTGAGCAGAACCCCGACCTCTCGCGTCTGCCGAGCGACCTCTCCTGCATTGAATATATGTATACTGCATTTCCCCGTCTTCTCGACACCGAGAGAAAAATAGCCGAGTGCGAGAGCGAGCTTTCGGCGGCTGAATCAGAGTCCGACATAATGACGCTGACGGCGAGGCTCACCGAGCTGAACCGTGCTTTTGCCGAGGGGGGCGGACTTGAATTTCGCTCACGCTGTCGCGGAATGCTTTTGCGCCTCGGCTTCTCGGAGGAGCTGATAGAGCGAAGGATAAAGACGCTCTCGGGCGGTCAGTACACCCGCCTTGCACTCGCGCGGCTTCTTGCCACCGAGCCGGATATTCTTATGCTCGACGAGCCGACAAACCACCTCGACATTGATGCTCTTGAGTGGCTTGAGAGCTTTCTCTCTTCCTATAAAAAGACGGTGCTTATCATATCGCACGACAGATACTTTCTCGACAGAACGACCTCGAAAACTCTCGAATTGCAGTATGGCAGAGCGCGCCTTTACAACGGAAGCTACACCGCCACAAAGGACGAGCAGGAGCGCGAGCGCGCCGCTATCGAAAAGCGATATAAGGAGCAGCAAAAGGAGATTGCGAAAATCCGCGCGAACATAGAGTTCCAGCGCCGATGCAACCGCGAGCACAACTTCGTCACCATTCGCTCGAAGGAAAAGCAGCTTCTGAGAATGGAAAAGGTCGAGCTTATGCCAAACGCTCCGCGCGACATCAGGCTCTCCTTCTCTGCCGAGGAGGAAAGCGCGGGCGACGTGCTCTCTGTAAAGGAGCTATCCTTCTCCTACGGCGAGGGCGACCTTATAAAGAACCTGTCATTTCTCGTCAGACGGGGTGAGAGGGTGCTCTTCCTCGGCCCTAACGGCTGTGGAAAATCCACGCTGATGAAGCTCATCAACTCGCGTCTAACGCCAAATACGGGCAAGCTGACGCTCGGCTACAATATAAAAATAGGCTACTACGACCAGGAAAACCGAGGGCTCGACGCGACAAAAACCGTCTTTGACGAGCTTCACGACGAGTATCCCGACAGAACCGACCTCGAAATCAGGAGTACCCTCGCCCTCTTCCTCTTTGGCGCGGACGATATAACCAAGGAGATTTCCACCCTCTCGGGCGGCGAGCGCGCGAGGCTGACGCTGGCGAAGCTGATACTGAAGAAGGTCAACCTGCTCGTAATGGACGAGCCGACGAACCACCTCGACATCGGCTCGTGTGAGGCGCTCGAGAATGCTCTTCTCGCCTTTTCGGGCACTATTATCGCCGTGTCGCACGACAGATACTTCATCAACCGCATAGCCACGAGGATTATCGAGCTCGATACCGAAAGAGAGCGCGGAATGCTCGACTATTCGCTTGAGGAATACGACGACGCCTTTACCGAGTATATGCGGCTTCGAAAGCTCCGCGCAGACGACCTTGAGCGAGCAAAGCCCGAAAAAGCTCCCACCGACGCTAAGACCGACTACGAGCAGAAGAAGCGCGAAAATTCAAGGCGTCGCTCGGAGGAAAAGAAAATCGAGCGCGCAAAGGAAAGAATAGCCGAGCTCGAGGCAGAAACCGAAAGGCTCGACGCCGAGCTATTCGGCGAGGCGGCAACAGACTACCTCCGCGCCGCAGAAATAGACAAGCGTAAAACCGAAATTGAGGAGGAGCTGCTCCCGCTCTACGAGCTTGTTATGTAAGCAGGCCCCGCCTGCTTTCCCGCTCTCCGCGCGCCTCCGCTCCTCACCCGCGCTCCGCGCGGATTTCATCTGCCGAATGGCAGATTTCATCGCATAGCGCATACCGCTTGCGGTATATTGCCCAATTCGTCGTGTCCGACCGACGAATTGCAAATTTAATCCACCGCCTTTGCGGTGGATTTCATTTTAAGCTTCTCCTACGAGGAGAAGCTCCTGCGTAGCAGGTGATGAGGTGTAGAATGCAGAGCATTCGTGCCTTATCAATGTAAGGAATAAGGCCACTCTGGTAGCTACACCTCATCCGTCGCGTCCCGCGCCACCTTCCCCTCAAGGGGAAGGCTGAAATTTAACACGCCCCATGGGTAATCCCATAGGGCGTACTTTTTTTGCAAACAATAGTTTGCTTTTTGTGAGTTCGAAAGTGTGTTTTTGCGTTACTTTATTATCTCTCTGAGAGCCTCTGCCTCATGGGGAAGCGTCGTTATGAGGTCGTCGGGCATAAGCTCAAGGAGCATGGCGCGCGGACGTGAGAGGACTGAAAGGTACTTTCTCCAAGTCTCAATACCGTCGGCAAGGGGCAAGCGTCGGTCTCCCACCCGGTTAAAGACGTGTATGTTCTCAACGTAGGGCTCAATCTTTCGCAGATATTCGAGATTTTCATCGACTGTGCGATCGAAAAACGGCTGCCAATACATTCGGAGCTTATCAGAATCTGCGTTTTCTATCAGCATCAAAGCGTCATCAACACGCTCGGTGAAGGTTTTCCCGTGGCATTCAAGGCAGAGCTTGACACCCTCTCGCTCGGCAATATCGGCACAGCGCCAAACGGCGTTCATAAATTTTTCAATTTCGGGAAGCGACATATCGCCACCGCATTTTGTTCCCGCCCAAAGACGAAGAGTATCCGTTCCGAGTATCTTTGCCGCCGTGATATAGTAAGCAAGCTCCTCCGTCGGTGTGACGCCGAGGCGGAAGTAGGTTCCGTAGGAGGAAGCGGAAACACCGTACTGCCTTTGCATCTCGGAAAGCTCGCGAAGCATGTCGAGACTTCTGTGAGGGGCGTGAACGTCGCTGCCCCACTCGATATATTTGAGCTGGGACTGCTTCATCATTTCAAGTATTTCGCGCTGGGTATTGTTGCGGAAGGAAACAGAAGCAAGACCTGTCTTGAACGCTTCCTTCGGGGGCGCTTTCGGTACGGTAAATTTCGGAATGTAAGGCTTCATTTGCATTCTCTCCTTGAAAATGTAAACAATTGTTTGCTTTGCCGCGATGAATATTTGATTTTAGCTCTGCTCAAGCCAGTTTTTGCCCGACGTGACGTCGACGGTGAGGGGAATTGAGAGCTCGTAGGCTGACTCCATTTCCTCGCGAACGAGAGCCTTGACACGCTCTTTGATATCCTCGTGTGCCTCGACTATCAGCTCGTCGTGAACCTGCATTACGATTTTCGCGTCAAGCCCCTCGCGCTTCAGTCTGTCTCGGACTCGAAGCATTGCGAGCTTCATAATATCTGCCGCCGTGCCCTGTATGGGTGCATTCATAGCAACCCTCTTGCCGAAGGCGCGCATATTGGCATTCGATGCCTTCAGCTCGGGAATGTATCTTCTCCTTCCGAGAAGAGTGGCGGTGTAGCCCTGCTCCTCGGCGTCTTTTACCACCCTTTCGAGATACTCCTCGATAGAGGGGTAGTTCATCATGTAGCTTTTAATGTATTTCGTCGCTTCCTTGACGGTTGTGCCGACGTCCTTTGCGAGAGAGAAGCCGCCAATGCCGTAGACTATGCCGAAGTTTACAGCCTTCGCGCGCTTACGCATCTCCTCGTTCACCGCATCCTCGGGGAGACCGAACACCGCCGCCGCGGTCTTTCTGTGAATATCCTCGCCCGCGATAAATGCCTCACGCATTGTGTAGTCGCCCGAGATGTGTGCGAGAAGCCTGAGCTCAATTTGCGAATAGTCGGCATCGACGAGTGTATAGCCCTCTTTTGCAATAAAATAGCGGCGCAGCTCTCTGCCCATCTTGGTTCTTATCGGAATGTTTTGCAGATTGGGGTCGGCACTCGAAAGTCTGCCGGTTGCCGTCAATGCCTGCTTGAAGTCGGTGTGTATTCTTCCGTCTGCGTCGGCGACGTCGGTAAGAGCCGTGGTGTATGTGCCGCGGAGCTTGGTCACCTGTCTGTATTCAAGAATATCGTCGATTATTGGGGATACCGAGCGAAGTCCTTCGAGTGTCTCGGCATCGGTGGAAAATCCGCTTTTGTTTTTCTTCGGGCAGGGCAGTCCCATATCGACGTAGAGTACCTCTCCGAGCTGTTTTGGCGAGTTTAGGTTAAACCTGCGCCCCGCCTGCATATATATCCTCTCGGCAAGAGCATCTGCGAGCTCGCTGAGTGCCTCACCGAACTCAAGTATTCCGTCGGGGTTTATCTTGAAGCCTGTGCGTTCTATCTCGTAGAGCAGTGACACGAGGGGGAGCTCGATTTTATCAAGGACGTATTCAAGCCCGTCCTCCTTGATTTTATCACGCATCTTTTCTTCAAGCTCGGCAAAAGCACCTACGCCCACGGCGTCTCTTTCAAGCGATATTCCGAGGAACATCGATGCGAGTGCGGGGAGCCCTGCGCTTCCGCTTCCGGGGTTGAGTAGATATGCGTAGAGCATAAGGTCGAGGAGCTTTGCTTCACTCGGCACCTCTCCCATCTTGTCGAGCGCGTGAAGGAGCGACTTGCCGTCGTAGCAGAGTATTTTCTTGCCCGAAAGCGCATCTCCAAGCCCACAGACGTCGCCTGTGAGCTTAAAATTCCTACCTTTTATATTTATACATAGGCTGTCGCCCGAAATTTCGAGGGCAACCGTGTCGGCGTCCTCCGCAAAAATGGAGGGGAGAGAAGCCTCCTCGAAGCTTGGAGAATAGCTCTCGGTGGCGGCGGCTTCCTCTGCCGCCTTGCCGGTAAGACCGAGCCTTGCTATCAGCGAGTTAAGCTCAAGCTCGGTGAATTTTTTGTAAAGACCTGCCTCGTCGGTTGGCTTCATTTTGAGGTCGTCGAGCGTCCTCTCTATCGGCGCGTCGGTCACTATCCTTGCGAGCGTCCTTGAAAGGTAGGCGTTTTCCTTATCGCGAAGGAGCTTCTCGCGCACACCCTTTGAGATGCGGGCGTCGTCTATGTTCTCGTATATTCCCTCAAGCGAGCCGAAATTCTGTATCAGCGCCTGTGCCGTTTTCTCCCCGACACCCGTAACGCCGGGAATGTTGTCGGAGGAGTCGCCCATCAGCGCCTTCATATCCACAAATTGCTTCGGTGATACACCGTATTTTTCAAAGAATTCGCCCTCGCGCATAACGAGCGTGTCGGTATTCGTTGCGAGAAGCACGGTGACCTTTTCGTCGATGAGCTGAAGCAGGTCGCGGTCACCCGAAAGAATATAGCTCTCAAGTCGGTCGGCTGAGTGCGCCATCTTCGCCACCGTGCCCTGAAGGTCGTCTGCCTCGTAGCCGGGAAGCTCGAGGATATTAAGTCCCATGAGCGAGAGACACTCCTTCGCGTCGTCGAACTGCGAGAGAAGCTCGGGCGGGGTAGGGTGGCGCTTTGCCTTGTAGCCCTCGTACATCTCGTGGCGGAAGGTCGGCGCTTTGAGGTCAAAGGCAACTGCCGCGTAATCGGGCTTTAGCGCCGAGAGCTGCTTTGAGATTATGCCTATCATGCCGTATATCGCGTTGGTGTACTTTCCGCTTTTCGTAACCAATGGGCGCACGCCGTAGTAGGCTCTGTTGATTATGCTGTTTCCGTCTATGACGAGTATTTTTTTCATTCCTCACCCTGCCTTTCGGGCTCTTCAATGTCGTATATGGAGAGCTGGGGCGGCTCGGACTCTTCCTCTGCCTCGGGGACAGACGTCTCTTCTTCATTGCCTCGCGCATCGGCATTTATAGCAGTGACGAAGGAAGAGGGGAGATTCTTGTTGAGCATCATGGCTCCGAGAAGTCTGAGCACCGAGAAAACAGTAAGCGCAAGGATGAGGAGGCTCTGCTGAATGCTCACCGATATAATCTCACCGGTGAAAATATAGGTGATAAGTGCGGGAATTGAGGAATAGGCGCACAAAACCGCCGAAATAGAGCCGAATACGAAATAATCCTTCCATCTTGCGCGGCCGAGCGAAAGGCGAGTTTCTGAAAGCATAAAGAGGGCGGCGGAGAGAAACGCCATCTCGTCGGCTATCTTTGCGGGGTTGCTGAGAGGGATGTCTGCTCTGAAGAAGAGATGTATGGTATAGCAGGCAAAGCAGAGCGCCGCGAGCATTCCGAGGTTCGCGCGAAGGTTGCTTCTGACCGTCGGAACAAGAGCCGCGACTGCACAGTATCCGACACCCGAGAGGGCAAGGATTGAGGCGGCAAGCGCCGTCAGGCAATCCCAACGCGAAAGAAGCTCACGCGTAAAAGCACCGCTGAGCGTCCCCGAGGCGTATGCGATAAGGTCAACCGTCGAAAGCAGGAGCGCTGCCGCGAGCAGACCGGAGGGCAGATAGGTGAGAGGACCTCTGAAGGAGGCGCGGCGCTCGGTGACCTTAAGCCTTACGGCTAAAAGCAGGAGGAGAAGCAGGACTGTTGTCGCGGAGGTCCAGCCGGATATACGGGCTACCGTTGAGTCGGCAAAAAGCCCCGTTTCATAGTTAAGCTCCCAAAGGCACGCGACGGTGCGTAAGATAACTGCCGCGACGGCTAAAAGCACTGTCGGAATTATTATTGCAAGCTTGCGAACGGTTGTTTTCATTTGAAAATTCCTTCATTTATATTAAATATAAGTATATTCTACACCATAATTATGAACAAATTGCGAACAAAAACGATAAAGATTAAAAAAGATAGGGGCAATTGCCCTAAAAATCCAAAAAATAATCAAAATCATGTAGAAACGCCCCTTTTCTTCGCCTCGCTCGATAGCAAAAGGTTCAGAAATTTTGTATATATTGCACAAAACAAAGAGCGAAATTTCGTGAAAATTTTCGTAAATTTTTTTATATTTTTTTTGAAAAAGTATTGCATTTTCAAATATTTTAATGTATAATATATAGGCTTGATATGCGTTGAAGCGGGAGGTGGCTACCCATCGAGGTAGGGAATTTCCGCCGAGTATGTCCGATATTTAACCGGGCGAAACAAGAGAGTTGCCTATGGCAGCCGTGTTCTTTTTCGGTTCGTTTGTGCCGCTGCGGACGGTTTATTCGAACTGATTTTGTTGGGGCGTGTTTGATACGCCCGGCACGGTGTAAAACCTCTTCGCCTTCTTAAAAGGTCGCACAGCAATACGACAAAGGAGGAAACAAAGTATGGCACAGGGAAAAATCAGAGTGAGACTCAAGAGCTATGACTCGACCATCATCGATGCCGCAGCAGCGAAGGTAGTTGACGTAGCAAAGAGAAACGGAAGCAAGGTTAGCGGTCCTATTCGACTTCCTACCGGCAAGGAGATTGTTACGATACTCAGAGCGGTTCACAAGTATAAGGACAGCCGTGAG
>JAZSIJ010000068.1:0-4614 GCA_045533755.1 Eubacteriales bacterium
TTAAATTCGTTCTTATCTCGCCGGACGAGCTCAGGCTTCCGAATTACGTCAAGGACGAGCTTCTTGACAAGTGCGGCTGTGAGTACCGCGAGGTGCACACGCTCGAAAAGGCTCTTCCCTCGCTTGACATTCTTTATATGACGAGAATTCAGGCAGAAAGATTTGCCGACAAGGCGGAGTACGAGCGTCTGAAAAACTGCTACGAGCTGACAGCGGACAAGCTCTCCGTGGCGAAGGACAGCCTCTGCATTCTTCACCCGCTTCCCCGTGTCACCGAGATTGCCACCGACGTTGACGACGACCCGAGAGCCGCCTACTTTGAGCAGGCGGAGTGCGGCAGATATATTCGAATGGCACTCATTCTTATGCTTCTCGGCACAAAGGGCATTGATGACAGGCGCGGTGCTGACGCCTCTGAGGACGCGAGCCTCATTTGCAACAATCCGCACTGTATCAGCAAGAGCGAGCGCGGTATCAAGCGCCTATACAAAAACGGGCATTGCATTTACTGCGACCAAATGGCAGACAAGCTATAACTAAAAAGCGTCCTTCTCTTCGAGGGCGCTTTTGAAATAAAAGAAAGGGGCTCGTTATGGCTCGTATATACACCTCAGCAGACATGCTTATAGGAAAAACTCCTCTCCTTCGGCTAAGCAATATAGAAAAATCTCTCGGACTCAAGGCGCGAATACTCGCAAAGCTCGAATACTTCAATCCCGCAGGCTCTGTAAAGGACAGAGTTGCGCTGGAAATGATAAATGAAGCCGAGCGCACGGGCAAATTGAAGCCAGGTTCGGTCATAATAGAGCCCACCTCGGGCAACACGGGTATAGGTCTATCTTCGGTTGCGGCGGCGAGAGGCTACAAGGCTATTATCGTTATGCCCGACACGATGTCGCTCGAGCGCCGTCAGCTTATGTGTGCGTACGGTGCCCGGCTCGTTCTCACCGATGGCAAAAAAGGAATGAGTGGCGCTATCGAAAAGGCTAAGGAGCTTGCAAGAGAAATTCCCGACAGCTTCATTCCCGGGCAGTTTACAAACCCTGCAAATCCCGAGGCACACAGAAAGGCAACCGGCCCCGAAATATACGAGGACACCGACGGCGAGGTGGATATTTTCGTGGCAGGTGTCGGCACAGGCGGAACTATAACCGGTGTAGGAGACTACCTGAAGTCAAAGAACCCCTCAGTCAAGGTGGTAGCAGTTGAGCCAAGGGACTCTGCAGTTCTGTCGGGAGGCGCGGCAGGAGCTCACGGCATTCAAGGGATTGGCGCAGGCTTTATTCCCGATGTTCTGAACACCGAAGTATACGATGAGATAATCGCCGTTTCAACCGAGGACGCATACGCGACGGGCAGGCTCGTCGGCAGAAGCGAAGGCATTCTTATAGGAATCTCGGCAGGTGCTGCGGTATTTGCGGCAATTGAGCTTGCAAAGCGTCCCGAGAATGACGGAAAAACCATAGTAGTGCTTCTCGCCGACTCGGGCGACAGATACCTTTCAACTCCAATGTTTAATGACTAAAATGTAAATCTTTATTTACAAAAATCGGACTATCCACAGGACAGTCCGACTTTCTTTTTTAGTTACTTTACTTTCAGCGCTCTCATAGCGTTCAAAATCGCAATTACTGCGACGCCTACGTCGGCAAACACCGCGAGCCACATATTAGCGTACCCAAAGCTTATCAGACCGAGTATTGCAAGCTTCACTCCTATTGCAAAGACGATGTTTTGCTTGGCTATTCCTACCGTCCCCCGCGCGATTTTCACAGCAGTCGGCAGGCGTGTCAAATTATCAGACATTATAACCACGTCTGCCGCCTCTATTGCAGAATCCGCGCCGCGTCTGCCCATAGCTACGCCTACGTCAGCCATACGGAGCGCAGGAGCATCGTTTATGCCATCGCCAACGTATATTATTCCCTTTTCCTTTTCGATATAGGCAAATTTATCTTCGGGCATAAGCTCTGCGCAAACCTCGTCAATGCCGAGGGCATCTGCAACCGCCCCTGCCGCCTCACGCCCGTCACCCGTAAGCATAACCGTTTTTCTCACACCTAAGCAACGGAGCGAGGAAAGCGCGCCCGAAGCCTCAGGCTTTATGCTGTCGGCAAGGGTTATTTTGCCTATTATATCGGCATTTTTTGTCACAATAACGCTACCCGTGTTGACTTTTTCATCAAAATGCACCCCAAGCTCGCGCATAAGAGCCGCATTTCCAACGGCTATTCTGTCGCCGTTAACGTATCCGTAAACGCCCCTGCCCGAAAGCTCGGTTATACCCTCTGCGCTTCTCGTCATCTTCGCTTCGGCTACAATAGCGAGCGACAAGGGGTGATTTGACCCTGACTCAACCGAGGCTGCGAGAGTCAAAAGCTCCTCGCGCGGCACACCGAAGCTCTCTACCTCGGTCACCTTAAATTCACCCGAGGTGAGCGTACCGGTTTTGTCAAATGCTGCGGTATCCGCCCTAGCAACGGCAGAAAATACGTTTCCACCCTTAAAGAGTATCCCCTGTGATGCCGCGCCGCCTATACCGCCGAAGAATGCCATCGGGACGGATATTACAAGAGCGCAGGGACAGGACACGACGAGGAAGGATAGCGCGCGGTAAACCGAGTCACCAAGGCTCGCCATATTGAACATCGGGGGCAGCGCGGCAAGAAGGACTGCCGCAGCTACGACGGCGGGCGTATAATAGTGCGAAAATTTCGTAATGAAGCTCTCTTCGGGAGCGCGCCTTTCACTCGCGTATTCAACGAGCTCGAGCACTCTTGCCGCCGCCGAGCTGTCAGCCGGACGGATAGCAAGGCAGGTAATCACACCGTCAAGCACTATAACTCCGCTGTCGAGCACATCGCCGACACCGACGGCCCTCGGAAGCGATTCTCCGGTCATAGCAGATGTGTCAACGTTGACCGAGCCCGAAATAACCTCACAGTCAAGCGGCACGCGCTCTCCTGCACGTATAATAAGTGTCTCGCCGACAGCGACCTCGTCTGAGTCAACACAAAGCTCGATTCCTTCACGAAGCACCGTTGCCTCGTCCGGCTTTATCTCCATCAAAGCCTTTATGGATTTTCGCGATTTTGCAACCGCCTTGTGCTCAAAGTATTCACCGACGAGGAAAAACAGCATTACCGCGACACCCTCGCTGCACTCGCCTATTATCATTGCACCTATCGCGGCTATCGACATCAGAAATTTCTCGTCAAGAAGGTCACGTCGCAAAATTCCGCGAACCGCACCGATAAAAACTCTGCCACCCGCAAAAGCAAGAGACAAAATATATAAAACGAGCGCACCCGTGTCAAATTCAAGACCCTCAAGTATCAACGCGGGGAGGAAAAACAGAAGTCCCGACAAAATTCCGAAAAGCTCGTTATTTAGCAGTTTTTTCAGAGCTTTCATTTCTTTATTACAATACCCGGCTCGAAGCTGTCAGCCGTCCCTTGAAGAATCGAAAGAGCCTCCGCTTCGGAAAGCTCGCTCTCAACCGTAAGACGCTCGGTCAAGAAATTTATCTTTGCCGAGGAAATTCCCTCGCACTTTTCCATCATTCCCGCGAGCTTTGCCGCGCAGTTCGGGCAGTCAAGTCCGGTAATCTCAAATTTCATCTTCATTTTATCATATCTCCCTTAATATAATGATTATGTGATTTATAAAATCATTCCCTGATGTGCTGAAGAGCCTTTTCAATTATATCGCGCACGTGGTCGTCGGCAAGCTCGTAGAAAGCATTCTTTCCTATCTTTTTATATGTTACGAGGTCGTTCTGACGCAAAATCTTAAGCTGATGAGAGACCGCCGACTTTGTCATTCCGAGAAGCGCGGCAATATCACAAACGCAAAGCGGTCCGCCGTCTATGGCGAAAAGTATCTTCATTCTCGTAGAGTCTCCGAGCACCTTGAAGAAATCCGACAGATCGTAAAGCTCTGCCTCCGGCGGCATATTATCGCGTCCGCGTTCAATTTCCGCGGTATGCAGCTCCTCGCAGTCACAACCCGGAGCATCTAACCTTTCAAAATCCTTCATTTTATCTCCTTACAGTTGAACGATTGTTCAACCGTTTGTATTGTAGCACAAAATACGGTTTCTGTCAAGCATTTTTGAATAAAAAGATGAAATATTGATTAAATTTATGTCAACCTTATTGACTTTTTCTTTGAAAAGTGGTAAAATTTATGCGAATAAGGGAGTAATCGACGCATGACGGAATAAAGTCAACATCATGAACTACGGTTCTGGCTTTATTTTGACTGTAAGGAATTCTGTTTCTTAACGTCTACGATGAGACTTATCCGCAAGGGATAGGTCTCTTTTTTCTTTATCAAGACCAATCCCGGTTAGAGTAACACTAAACGAAAGGGAGAAAAAGAATGAAAGAATATCTCAAGGAAAAATCAGCCGTTCTTGACGAGGTGTCCTCCACCGAGTCGGGTCTTTCCTCGGCAGAAGCCGAAAGAAGACTTGAGCAAAACGGCAAAAACAAGCTCGTTGTGGCAAGAAGGAATCCCTCATCGTAAGATTTCTAAAGCAGCTCGCTGAGCCTATGACCATCATCCTTCTGGTAGCCGCGGCTATCTCCGCAGGCGTGGAGATCTACGAGG
>JAZSIJ010000123.1:0-2572 GCA_045533755.1 Eubacteriales bacterium
GCTACGATACCGTCATATCCGAGTCGGGAACGAATATTTCGAAGGGGCAGAAGCAGCTTCTCACAATAGCGAGGGCGATGCTCATAGATTCGAAAATACTCATACTCGACGAGGCGACCTCAAACGTCGATTCGAAGACAGAGCGCGACATTTCCGATGCTATGGTGAGATTGATGAAAAACAAGACCTGCTTCGTCATTGCGCATAGGCTCTCGACGGTTAGAGAAGCCGATAATATAATCGTGGTCAAGGACGGCGACGTCGTCGAGCAGGGAAGACATACAGAGCTTCTTGCGAAGGGCGGCTTCTATTCCGAGCTTTACAATTCCCAGTTTGAAAACGTGTAAGCAAGCCCGAACTATCGGCGCTTAGACTATAAATTTCGAAAATGCGGTTTACAATTGCCGATTTTTTTGGTATAATATAATAAATTGACTTCTATCTTCTATTAGAAGGGAGGGCGAAAAAATGAATGACATCGGCTTCGACGTTTTTGTTGCAAGCGGACAGGGGCTTTTAATCAGCCCACGCTCGTCAGGTGCATCTATGGAAATTATCGAGGTTACCTCGGGCGAGCTCGTGATTCAGATAGGAACCGAGACCGTGAGTGCGACTGAGGGTGAGCTGATATACGTTCCCACTAATATGATGCTTCGCGCTGAGGCTGTCGGAGAATACGCTTCGCTTTGCGGCGTCTCCTTTTCTCCTCTGCTTTTTGAAGATGCGCTCGAACACTTTGACGGTGAGCTTCTTACGATGTTCTATATACAGTCACGCACGAGCCCCATTCGCTTTGCTTCGGATAACCCCATCTCATCTGCACTCCATAGATGTATGGAGGTAGCGGCTGACGAGTTTCTCTCAAAGGAGCTTTGCTACAGGCTCGTTATCAAGGCGAATATTCTTTTTATGATTTCGGCAATTCTTCGCTCATATAGCGAGTCGAGAAATGAACGTGACCGTATGATATATCACAACGTTACAAGGCTTGCTCCGGTTATAGATTACATAGCAGAGCACTTTGAGGAGAAAATATACGTAGACAGCCTTGCCGAGATAATCACCGTTTCTAACGACTATTTCATCAAGATGTTTAAGGATAGCATAGGCAAAACTCCGATAGACTACATCAACGGACTTCGCATCAATAAGGCTATGCAGTATCTTGCCGAGACCGATATGCCGATGTCGGATATATCGGATAAAATCGGCTTTTGCAATGCGAACTATTTCCATAAAATATTCAAGCAGTATACAGATACCAGCCCTCTTGCCTACCGCAAGAGCGCGAAATAAGCTAACAAAAAAGCCGCACCCTGCAATTATTGCACGGGTGCGGTTCTCATAATATATTGTTAAAATTAAGCTTTTAATACGAGCTTAAGCTCTTCCTCTCCGCGAACGAACTCAGATGTGATTATTGCCTTTTCTATGTCGTCACGCGAGGGAAGCTCGAACATCGGCTTCATCATAACGCTCTCAATTATCGAGCGCAGTCCGCGCGCCCCTATCTCGCGCTCTATTGCCTGATGGGCAATTTCTCGCAATGCGCCGTCCTCAAATATGAGCTCTATTCCGTCGAGCTCGAAAAGCTTTTTATATTGCTTTGCCAGCGAGTTTTTCGGCTCGGAGATTATTCTGACGAGAGCGTCCTCGTCGAGATTATCAAGAGCGACTATAACGGGAAGTCTTCCGACAAGCTCGGGGATTATTCCGTATTTCACAACGTCGTGAGCCGTGACATCCTTGAAAACTCCGCGCTCTACACGCTCGCGCTTGCTCTTTTTGTCGGTAGAGAAGCCTATCTGCTGCGTGCCCTTGCGTTGCTCGATTATAGACTCAATGCCGTCGAATGCTCCTCCGCAGATGAAGAGAATATTCTTCGTGTTTATCTGAATGAACTCTTGGTTAGGGTGCTTTCTGCCGCCTTGCGGAGGCACGTTAGCGACCGTACCCTCGAGTATTTTGAGGAGCGCCTGCTGAACACCCTCGCCCGAAACGTCTCGTGTTATCGAACGGTTTTCGCCCTTGCGTGAAATCTTGTCAATTTCGTCAACGTATATGATGCCCTTCTCAGCTCTCTCTACGTCGAAGTCGGCAGCCTGTATAAGACGGAGAAGAATGTTCTCGACGTCCTCGCCGACGTAGCCCGCCTCGGTTAAGGTCGTAGCATCGGCAATAGCGAAGGGAACCTTGAAGCTCTTTGCAAGTGTCTGGGCAATATAGGTTTTTCCAACACCGGTAGGACCGAGCAGAAGCACGTTTGACTTCTGTATCTCAACGTCGTCCTTAACAAGCTCGTCGGTATCCTTTTTCTTTCTGCCGCGTTTTTTTGTCGGCTTTTTGGATTCCAGCGTTAATATTCTTTTGTAGTGATTATATACCGCAACCGAGAGCGCGAGCTTTGCCTCGTCCTGCCCGATGACGTGCTCGTCGAGCGCCGCCTTGATTTGCATGGGACGGGGGAGTGTTTGCAAATTCAGCTCGCCAAAGGAGGCAGTTCCCGTGATAGGCTCTTGAATGTTCTCAATCAACTCTGCGCACATCTCCACACATGAATCGCAGATAAATA
>JAZSIJ010000047.1:0-3498 GCA_045533755.1 Eubacteriales bacterium
CGCTTTGACACCGCCATCTTTATTGGGTAGCGGATATAGTCGGAATACTTCTTTATAAGCCCGCGAAGCCTGTACTCGTCGAGGAATTCGGAGTAGCTCTCGTCCTCGCCGTCCTCTTTCACGTGGAGGACTATCGTCGTACCGTGAGTGTCCTTATCGCACTCTGCTATCGTATAGCCCTCAGCGCCCTCGGACTCCCAGACCTGAGCCGTATCCGCGCCGTAAGCCTTCGAGGTCACGGTGATTTTGTCGGCGACCATAAACGCAGAGTAAAATCCGACGCCAAACTGACCGATAATGTCAACGTCCTCTGCCTCGTCATTATCACGCTTGAAATCGAACGAGCCGCTCTTTGCAATAGTGCCGAGGTTGTTTTCCATCTCCTCAGCCGTCATTCCGCAGCCGTTGTCGGAAAGGGTGATGGTGCGCGCCTCCTTGTCAAAGGAAAGCTCGATAGCGTAGTCGCCTCTCTTGAGTGACACCGAGGTGTCGGTCAGCGATTTGAAATATAGCTTGTCAATAGCGTCACTCGCGTTTGAGATAAGCTCACGCAGGAAAATCTCCTTGTGCGTGTAAATCGAGTTGATCATCATATCGAGAAGCTTTTTTGATTCTGTCTTGAATTGCTTTTTCTTCATTTATTATATACCTCCAAAAAGCGCTATTAGCACTCGCATCTCGCGAGTGCTAATAGCATTATAACACCATAAATTCCCTCTGTCAATAGGGAAAGCAAAAAATTAACAATATTAGATGAAGAAATCAAATCTTCGCGGCAGAGTCAAGTATTCTTTCGGCGATTTCGAGAGTTTTTGCGGTGCTTTCGGGCATCGCGCGGAGAGGCTTCTCGCCCTTTTTCACGCAGTCTATGAAGTAGTCAAGCTCGTTTGTGAACTCGGTGGAAAGCTCGATGTTCAGCCCCTCGAATTCGCCGGGGAAGAAGACGTCAAGCGCGTCGACCTCCTCGCCGTTTTTGACAATCTTGTCGTCTGTAAGACAAACGTATCCCTCCTCGAATATGGCGCGGAATGAGTAGTGGAAGGGGATTTTCGCGGTATAGAAGCCCGAGAGAAGATTGACCGTCAGACCGTCGTAGACGAGGTTTGCCGAGATGTAGTTGTTCGCGCTTTCCTCGGTAGCGGGGCGGTATGCTCCGTTTACCTCCTTCGGCTCACCGAAGAGTGAGTTTATAAAATCTATCTCGTGTATCGCAAGGTCGATAACTACGTCGCCGTTTTTTGCCTGATTTCCCTTCACACCGTCGCGCCTCCATGCAGGAACCTCCGAAAGCCTCTGCATAGAAAGTGAGATGGGTGCGCCGAGCTCGCCAGATTTTACAATGTTATAAAGGTAGTGGTAGGGGTTTGAGAACCTTACGACGTGCGCGACCATAAATATCTTGTCTGAGGCGTTTGCGGCGTCGAGAATTCGCCCTGCCGACTCGCTGTCCATCGCCATCGGCTTCTCGCATATAACATTGAAGCCGAGCTCAAGCGCCTTTAGCGAAAGCGTCTCGTGCAGATGCGTCGGTGCGCAGATGTCAACCACGTCAAGCTCCTCGGATTTCAGCATTTCAAAAGCGTCGGTATATACTCTGACGTCATCGTTCTCTATCAGGCTGTATGCCTTTGCCGACTTGCCCATCGAGTCTGCCACGGCAACAATTTTAACGGCTTCAATTTTTCTGTATGAGCAGATGTGTATTCCGGCAATTCCGCCGAGTCCAATAATGCCTATTTTTAACATATCAATACCTCGCTTGTAATTATTTTTATCGTAGGTCTTGTCTTTTGTTTGGTTTTATTATATAATAAGATGTGTGCGGTTGTCTATGACGATATTAACCGGTATTAGCACGATTTTGATTAAGCAAAAGGGGGTAAACTATGGATTTCGAGCTCAAATATGAGTTGATGGCGCCATACAAGCACGATTTTCATATCGGCTTCAGGTCGTTTCAAAGCTTCTATACGATGCAGCCACATTGGCATGAGCATCTCGAATTTACCTATATTACCGAGGGAATGGGAGATTTCATCGTTGACGACGAGCGAATATCCGTCAGATCCGGCGACCTGGTTTTCATAAGGCCCAACTCTCCCCACGCGCTTCTTTCGGACAGCGGAGTCGATTTCGATTGCCTCTTAATCCGTACCGAGTTTTTCTCTGAGGAGGAGCTTCGGAAAATCAATTTCGTATCGCTTATCCGCGACGACGAGGAGCTTAACCGCCTTATATATAATATAAAGGAAGAATTTTCGCGTGGCGGTGAGCTTTCCGAAATGAATAAAAAGGCGCTGGCATATGCCCTCATAGTCCGTATGAGGCGCAAGCACAAAAGAAAGGCCGACACTGCAGAGGAGGATGCGCTCCGCTCGGAAACTCTGTCGAAAATCAAAATCATAGAAAAATATATCTCCGAGAATTACAAAAATAAAATTACCGTCTCCCAGCTTTCAAGGCTTCTCTACCTTTCGGACGGACACTTCTGCCGCTTTTTCAAGCGCCACATGGGAATGTCTGCAATCGAATATCTGAACGTCTATCGCGTAGGAAAATCGCTTGAGCTTTTGCGCGACCGAGAGCTTTCCGTAACCGACGTAGCCTTACAAACCGGCTTTGACGACGTAAATTATTTTTCTCGCGTGTTCAAAAAAATAAGGCATCAAACTCCGAGCGAATACCGCTCGGGACGGCTTGAGTATTAATAAAAGACAAATTTTTCCTAATAATGTATACATATTGCACAAAAACGGGTCGATTTTTTTGGATACAGTGGTAAAAAAGCAAAAAGTGATAAAAAAATCAAAAAAAATTGAAAAAAGGTATTGACAATTTAGTTTGAATGATGTATAATAGTGGAGCGCCTCGGCGAGAGGGAACTTAAGCGTGCGGCGCAATCGATCATTGAAAATTGAACAACGTGAAATTTCGAGCACTGAACTGAGAGAGCTTAGGCTTTCGAGGTTGTGCAGAGATCTCGTTAATAACACTTTGAAAAATAACTCAAAAAGTAAGAAGAAGCTAGACAAAATAGCTCTAGAAAAGATGTTGAGTGGAGACCTTGGTCTTCATTTAATATAGAATTTTTTAGAGAGTTTGATCCTGGCTCAGGATTAACGCTGGCGGCGTGCATAACACATTCAAGTCGAACGGTGACGAGGGCTTCGGTCCTCTGATCAGTGGCGGACGGGTGAGTAACGCGTGAGCAATCTACCTTCCAGTACGGAATAACAACCGGAAACAGTTGCTAATACCGTATGAAATAGCAGTTACGCATGTAACAACTATCAAAGATTTATTGCTGGAAGATGAGCTTGCGTCCGATTAGATAGTTGGCGGGGTAACGGCCCACCAAGTCGACGATCGGTAGCCGGACTGAGAGGTTGAACGGCCACATTGGAACTGAGATACGGTCCAGACTCCTACGGGAGGCAGCAGTGGGGAATATTGGGCAATGGGCGAAAGCCTGACCCAGCGACGCCGCGTGAGGGAAGA
>JAZSIJ010000009.1:0-4674 GCA_045533755.1 Eubacteriales bacterium
CAGATGCGGCGTTTCCGCCTGCACGTCCTGTGCCTACAAGTGTGTTTCATACGAATACGAGCTCGGCGTAAAGAGCCGTGACGTAGGCGAGGCATTTATCAAGGCGGGTCTTCCCGAGGTGAAGGTCGCAAACATAACGCCTTCTCCGTCCCGGGCGGGCTATCGAAACAAGGCACAGTACCCTATTGCAAGGGCAAAGGACGGCGAGTACGTCATAGGCTTTTACGCGCCGAAGAGCCACAGGGTTACCGAGGCAAGAGGTTGTCCCCTTGCGCCGCGCGTTTTCGCTGAAATTCTTGACACGGTATCAACCTTTTTCAAAAAGCACGAGCTTTCAACCTACGACGAGAAAAGCGGTGAGGGTATTTTGCGCCACGTATATCTCCGTCGCGGAGAGGTCAGCGGCGAGATTTTGCTAACTTTAGTTGTCAATGAAAAGGCTCTCCCTCACTCCGATGAGCTTGTTGCAGCTATCCGTTCCCGTTATCCCGACGTTGTCGGTATTCTCCTGAATGTAAACACGAAAAGCACAAACGTGGTGCTCGGCGATGAGTATATAACCCTCTTCGGACGCGATTATATATTTGACACGCTTGGGGGTGTGCGCCTCAAAATCACAGCTCCTTCCTTCTATCAGGTCAACAGAGCCGCAGCCGACCTGCTCTATGCCAAGGCAAAGGAGCTTGCCGCACCTACAAAGAGTGACGTCCTGCTCGACCTATACTGCGGTGCGGGCTCGATAGGGCTTTCAATGGCAGACTTGGCTAAAGAAGTCATAGGCATCGAGATAGTCGAGTCGGCGGTGGAATGCGCGAAATTCAATGCCGAGGCAAACGGCATTTCCAACGCAGAATTTTACAAGGGTGACGCAAAAGATGCCGAAAAGCTCTTAGAGCGAGCCGAAATCTCACGCGGTGAGAGGATTCTCCCCGATATAATAGTTCTCGACCCGCCGCGCGCCGGCTGTGACGAGCGCCTCGTGCGTTACGTTGCCTCTCTTTCGCCAAAGCGTATAGTCTACGTTTCCTGCAATCCCACAACCCTCGCGCGCGACGCCGTAATATTCAAATCGCTCGGTTATGAGGCAGACACCGTCTATCCCTTTGACCTCTTCCCCGCGACAGGACACGTTGAGTCGGTCGTGTGTCTCAAAAGGAGAGGAAAATGAAGAAAGATAAAAAGAAAATTGGAGCGGTACTATTAGAGGTATTAGCCGAGATAGTATTGACTTTGATTTGCTTTGTAATAGGTGCTTTTATTGTCAGTTTGTTCGGCGTGAGTTTGGATTCACCAAACATAGATGGCGATTTAATCATATTACTCGGTATTGTTGTTTCCGTTGTGATTTTTGAAGCTGTATGTGCTTTGGTGCAATGGTTCAAGAAAATAATTGGTGGCAAACGCAAGTAAAAATATACCTTTTGGAGTTTCCTCCCCGTTTTTTCGCCTAAAACATACCTTTTAGTCTTATGCCCCACGTCGAGAGCGTCGTTTGTCTGACACGGCAAAGTGACGTGAACTACGTATAGAAAGGATTTAACTATGAAAAACAAATCTGTTCGCATTCCGATAGGTATGATGACAAAAAAATTTTATTGTCACAAATGCGGAGAACAATTAGAAAAGCATTCGAAAACGAGAACCCTAAGTCCCGGCGACCCTGATTATAAAAAGCACTGCAGACTCAATCACAGAACACACATGATTGGAGACGTTGAGGTGACTGAATATGATTTTCAGTGTCCTACATGTGAAAACATTATCGAATATGATGAACAATGCGTTATTGAAAAAATTCAGAAGCAGCTTCACACAAATACACTTTCCGACGGAGAAATTTTCAATAACAGAGGAAAAGCCGAAGCTGAAATGGATAGAAATGCCAAAATTTTCAAGGCAGTTTTTACAGTATTCGCTTTGGCTGTCATAGGCTTGATTATTTATAGCAAAATCAAATCCGGAGAGTTTTCATTTGCTTTTTATTTTTGAAATATCCTTATGTCCCCCGCTTTTGACCGAGAAGCTCACAGGACATGCCTAATACAAAAAGAAGACAAAATGCATAATGATACCGTTTGTTTGGCAAAAGCCACATATTACCCATACCACACAACATTGACGGAACAAGAGGAAAAATAAAATGAATTTTTACGCAAAAAAATTTGACGAGCTTTCGACGCGAGAGCTATACGAGATATTGAGGTCGAGAGCTGAAATTTTCGTAGCAGAGCAAAATATACGCTACATCGATATGGACGGAATTGACTACAATAGTTTACATTCTTACATAGAGGACGGGGGGCGTGTTATAGCATACCTCAGGGCGTTCTATGATAGCGACGGCTCGGTCAAGATAGGCAGAGTGCTGACAATTTCTCACGGGCGCGGTGTCGGACGGGTGCTGATGGAAAGTGCGCTATCGGCTATAAAAGAAAAGATGCCGACGCACCTCATATACGTAAACGCTCAGGAGCACGCCGTCGGATTTTATAAAAAGCTCGGCTTTGAGGTCGTGTCCGACGTGTTTTTCGAGGAAGGCATACCGCATTACAGAATGGAATTTGAACAACAGAGGTAAGAAAATGAATTACGACAAAAACAAAATACTGATATTCAGCTTTGACGACGGCGTCACTCAGGACGAGAGAATGATAGAAATTCTTAACCGCTACGGCATCAAGGGCACCTTCAACCTCAACTCCGAGCGTCTTGGTCTTACGGGAGAGGTTACCTACGGCGACCTCAAAATCGCTCACAACAAGGTAAAGGCGGAGGACGTAAGGCGCATATACGCCGGTCACGAGATAGCGGGGCACACGCTCACTCACCCGAGGCTTACTGACGTGGAGGACGACAGAGAGGTTATCCGTCAGGTAGAGGAGGACAGAAAAAACCTCTCCGAGCTTGCAGGCTATGAGGTAACGAGCTTCGCATATCCAAGCGGCAGAATCAACAATGACGAGAGAGTTGCAAGGCTGATTAAAAACCACACCGGCATAAAAAACGCGAGGACCATAACCTCGACCTATTCCTTCGCACCCACGAAAAACATATACAGGCTGAACCCTACGGTAGACCTCTACCACGACGAGGAGCGCGCCTTTGAGCTAGCACACAAGTTCGTAAAAATGGTAACAAGCAAGCCGAAGGTCTTCTTCGTTTGGGGACACTCCTACGAGTTTGACGTCCACGATACTTGGGATAGGCTCGAGGAATTCTGCGCCCTGCTCGGTGGACGCGACGACATCTGCTACACTACGGCAAGCGCACTTAATCAGGACTAAAAATGAAGCGCATACCCGTAAAAATTTCGCCCGAGGATTTCCCGAGCGAGCTCACTCCACTGCTTGACGGTGCAAAAATATTTGATACCTCCTCCTCACCCGAGGCAAAGGTTTATTTTATTGACCGCGACGGCGGATATTTTCTGAAGGTTGCAAAAAGGGGAGCACTCGAGCGAGAGGTCTTGATGACAGAATATTTTCATAAAATACGCCTCGGCGTTCGTATTCTCTCCTACATTTCGAGTGAAAACGACTATATGCTTTCGGAACGGGCAGAGGGCGAGGATTTAACGCACTCGGAATACCTATCCGACCCTAAAAGGCTGGCAGTTACTATGGCAGAGCTTTTGCAAAATCTTCATGCAAGCGACATATCCGACTGCCCCGCTTTTAGAACTCCCGAATATCTGAATACCGTCGATGAAAACTATAAAAAGGGGCTTTTCGATCTCTCGCTTTTCGGGGAGCAGTGCAGCTTCAGAAGTGCCGACAGTGCATACCGATTCGTTATGGAAAACAAATCACAGCTTCGCTCGGACGTGCTGATACACGGTGATTTCTGCCTGCCTAATATCATTCTTAAAAATTGGAGATTTGGCAAATTCATAGATGTTGGCAACGGAGGCATAGCAGACCGCCATATCGATTTGTTTTGGGGAGCATGGACGCTGAAATACAATCTTGGTACAGATGACTTCCGCGAGCTTTTCTTTGATGCGTATGGGCGCGAGCTGATAAATCCGACTGCTCTTCGTGTCGTCGAGGCGGCAGAAATTTTCGGATAACTTGATTTTTTACGAAATATATGGTAAAATAAGCTAAATTAAACTTTACGGAGAATGTAATGACTTTTTTTGAAAAAATAGCAGAGTTCTTCGCGAGCCTGCCGGGTGAGCTTTATGTATTTCTGATTTCAATACTTCCTATTATAGAGCTGCGAGGGGCTGTTCCCGTCGGCACGGCGCTCGGTCTTCCCTGGTATGTAAACGCGCCACTCGCGGTTATCGGAAACCTTCTTCCTATACCCTTTATACTTCTGTTTATCACGCGGCTTTTCGACTGGATGGCGAAATTTAAAATATTTCGTCCCATCATAGAGTGGCTTCGTAAAAAGGCGAACAAGCACAGCAAAAAGGTCATCGGCGACTCGGAGGGCGACGCCTGTTCGACGAAAGCGGGAGAGGCGCGGAAAATGTCTGCCGGTATATTCGTCGCGCTTATGCTCTTCGTGGCTCTCCCCGTTCCCGGAACGGGTGCGTGGTCGGGCGCGCTCGTTGCGTCGCTCTTCAATCTGCCGAAACGGCAGTCCTTCCTCGCAATATCCCTCGGCGTCGTAATATGCGCCGTCATAATGACTCTCGCATCATACGGAGTGCTTGGTTTCCTTAAA
>JAZSIJ010000112.1:0-4774 GCA_045533755.1 Eubacteriales bacterium
ATTACTACGGTTTTGAGATTTTTGCAATCCTTGAACGCTCCATTGCCTATCTCGGTAACGCCCTCGGGAATAACCGCGCTTGAGATACCCGAGCCGGCAAAGGCACGCTCACCGATAGTCGTGAGCGACGACGGCAGCTCAAGCTCCGAAAGCGATTCGCAACCCTCAAACGCGGCCATGTCTATAAGCAAAAGTCCGTCGGGAAGGTTTATACTCTCAAGATTCACGCTTCCGACAAATGCGTGCTGATATATGTATTTTATAGTATTCGGCAGCGATACGGTCTTTAACATTGTGTCAGAATTAAAGCCCGAGCTGTAAATACTGACGACGTCTTTACCGTCATATTTGCTGGATACGATTATACTCTCGTACTTTCCCTTGTTCCCGTTGTAAACGAAAACATTGCCCGTACTTCCCTCGTCAGCGTTCTCGTCTCCTGAATCGAGAATGCCATAGCTCAAGTCTGCCGTGCTTCCCTCGTCGGGGCCGGATTTCTCATAAGGGTTTTCTTTCGGAGGGTTGCCCGAATCACCTATGGGGTCGTCTCCGCCGTCTTTATCACCGCCAATGTCGCACGCGCAAAGCGAAAACGCCATAGCGAAGCACAGAAGCAGTGCAAGAAGAAGGCTGAAAATACCGAAAATCCTGCTTGATTTCATTTCTTTTCTCCTTTGATTGAAGGTTTATTTTCCTTTAAGTATATAGCAATCCGCCGCTTATCAATCCCGAGAAAGAAAAACAAACGGCGGTTTTAGCAAAAAATGGCGTACTTTAGATTGCCGGGCAGTTTTGATATAAAAGCGCATCTTCTTCGACCCGAAGGCGTAGATGCCTACGTCGAGTGGGAGAAAAGGGCGGTTTTAGCCAAAAATGTCGGCAATTATTTCTGACTTTCCTTGAGCGCGGCGCGCTTCTGCGCCTGCATACGCTTACGCGCAGGGGTGTCAAGGATAACCTTACGAAGTCTGATAGACTTCGGCGTTACCTCGATGAGCTCCTCGTCGGTAATGAACTCGATAGCCTCCTCAAGCGAGAGCTGAACGGGGGTGATAAGCGTGAGCTTCTCGTCAGCACCCGAGGAGCGAATTGCGGTGAGGTGCTTTTCCTTGCAGACGTTGACCTCGATGTCGTCGGGCTTCGGGTTTTCGCCGACTATCATACCCTCGTAGACGGGGGTAGCAGGGCCGATGAAGAGAGGTCCTCTGTCCTGCGACTGATAGAGTCCGTAGGTAGTAGCAACACCGGTTTCGGAGGCGACGAGCGATGAGGTAAAGCGGGTCTTTATCTCGCCGCGGAAGGGCTCGTAGCCTGCAAAGAGCGAGGATATAAGTCCCTCTCCGCGCGTGTCGGTGAGAAGCTCGCTTCTGTAGCCGAAGAGGCAACGGGTGGGTATAGTGTAATAGAGCTTCTGGCGTCTGCCGTGAAGCTGCATATCGTCGAGAGTGCCCTTTCTTGAGCCGAGCTTTTCCATAACCGAGCCGACGTATTCCTCGGGCACGTCAACGATAACCTTCTCGATAGGCTCGCACTTTACGCCGTCGATTTCCTTGTAAAGCACGCGGGGGTTGGAGCAGCAGAGCTCGTATCCCTCACGGCGCATATTCTCGATAAGTATTGAGAGGTGCATCTCGCCTCTGCCTGCAACGCGGAAGGTGTCGGTGGTTTCGCCGTCCTCAACGCGCAAAGAAACATCGCGTAAGAGCTCCTTATAAAGCCTTGCGCGAAGGTGGCGCGAGGTGACGAACTTACCCTCCTTACCCGCGAAGGGCGAGTCGTTGACCGAGAAGGTCATCTCCATCGTGGGCTCACCGACCTTGACGAACTCAAGCGGCTCAACCTTGGCAGGAGAGCATACGGTATCACCGATAGAGATGTCCTCACAGCCCGAGAAGCAGACGATGTCGCCGACCTGCGCCTCGGTTACGGGAACTCTCTTCAGTCCGTCGAACTGATATATCGAAACGATCTTCGCGGGGCGCGACTTGCCGTCGCCGTGGAAGTTACATATAGCAACGCCCTGACCCTGCTTGATAGTACCGCGCTCAATGCGTCCGATGCCTATTCTGCCGACGAACTCGTTATAGTCGATAGAGGAAACGAGAAGCTGAAGCGGCTCGTCCTCCTCGCCCTCGGGCGCTGGCATATATTCGAGAATGGTGTCAAGAAGAGGCACGAGGTCTTTGCCGGGGGTGTGAGGGTCAAAGGAAGCCGTGCCCGCTCTGCCCGAGCAGAAGAGCATCGGCGAGTCAAGCTGCTCGTTGGTCGCATCAAGCTCTAAAAGAAGCTCAAGCACCTCGTCGCCAATCTCGTCAAGACGCGCGTCGGGGCGGTCAATCTTGTTAACGACGACAATAACCCTGTGATTTAATGCAAGCGCGCGCTCAAGCACGAAGCGAGTCTGCGGCATCGGGCCCTCTGCCGCGTCAACGAGCAGAATAACGCCGTTTACCATCTTCAGAATACGCTCAACCTCGCCGCCGAAATCTGCGTGACCGGGGGTGTCGATGACGTTAATCTTAACGTCCTTGTAGTGAATTGCCGTGTTCTTCGCGAGAATGGTTATACCGCGCTCGCGCTCGAGGTCGCCCGAGTCCATAACTCTGTCCTCGGTTTCCTGGTTTTCTCTGTATATGCCACCCTGACGGAGCATCTCGTCAACGAGAGTCGTCTTTCCGTGGTCAACGTGAGCGATTATCGCAATGTTTCTGAGGTCTGTTCTTTTCATTTAGCTCTCCTGTTTTTAGTCAAAATGCCGTAAATCTTTGTAAATCTTTTCTAAATATATATTCTATCACAATTTGCGCGAAAATGCAAATATTTTTTTCGACGGAATTTCCCCCCGCGCGAAAATATTATTTAGCGAGATTATACAAACAGCTCCTCACGCCATTCGCCGTGATTGAGATTTGCCATTTCCTACCACAACAGGTGGATGGTAGAGATGGCGGATTACATTGTCGCGTATATAAATCGCGATCGGGGCGGAGCATACAAGACCTACGGGCACGCGAAAAGAAAAAACAAGCCTATCTTCAATATAAGCAGTCCGGAGTAACAGCGAAGAATATACTTATAGAACACACCGCAAGCAGTATTCCATAGAAACCGTAAATTCTTTCCTTGCCGAAAAAAAGAATTTGGAATGAAAATGAATGAATAGAGCCCCATCTGAATGGGGCTTTTGTATTGCGGTAAAAGTAAAAGCAAGGGTATTTACGCAAAAGCGCAGGTATCCTTGCTTTCATTTAAACATTAAATCCTATCAGTCATTTTTGACGTGCACGTCTAGCTGGTTATAGGGCTTTTTGATGCCCTCCTTATCGAACTCTCGCTTGACCGTTTCAAGAACGTCGAAGTTGACCGTCCAATAATCAGCGCTCTTCACCCAGACGCGAGCGACGATATTGATACTGCTGTCGGCGTGTCCGCTCACTCTGACGAAGGGTGCGGGGTCGGAAAGCACAAGCTCATGGGCGTTACATATATCTGCAATAATAGCCTTCGCCCTCTCGAAGTCCTCGCCGTATCCTATTGAGAAGGTGAAATCCACTCTTCTCGTATCCTTCTCGGAATAGTTAACTATATTTCCGCTCGAAAGCGCGCCGTTTGGGATATAGACGACCTTATTATCGGGAGTGCAAAGTCTGGTATTGGTTATGTGAATATCCTCAACCGTGCCCATATATCCCTGCGCCTCGATGAAATCGTCAATCTTAAAGGGGCGCGTAAGTATCAGAAGAACTCCGCCCGCAAGATTTGAGAGCGCACCGTTGACGGCAAGACCGACGCACACGCCGAGAGAGGTAACGAGCGCCGTCATTCCAGAGGTGTCAATACCGACGTATCCCACAAGACAGACGGCAATCACAATTTTCAAGCCCAGCTTGAAGACGTAGGCGAGCGTCTTCATAATAGTCTTGTCGTATTTATCCTTATTACCCTTCTTCTCAATTCTCCTTGCGATAATATTTATCAGCTTAAACGACACGAAAAGAATAACGAACGCTATGAGTAGCTTAATACCCGACGTCGTCGCCCAGTTAACGACGGTATTTATGACGTTGCTGAGAACGGCTCCGGAATCGGTCTGTGGCGCAGATTCAAGTAAAAACATTTCTGTACTTCCTTTCTTTTATATAGACTCTTAGGCTATTTCCTTTTCAATAAGCCTGCGAACCAGAGAGATAGCCTCAACCGTCCCGGAAAGCTTGCCCGATATAACGAGCATAACCGTTCCGTACACGAGCGAGGTTACGAAAAATTCGAGGCTGTGCGTCTTCTCCTCAGAAAATTCCCGTGCCGCCGCAAGCTTTTTCACGGCGGAAATTATCGGTGCGTCGAAGAGGCGCATCTCTGCCCTCGCGCCCTCTGCCGCCTCGTCGCCAGCCTCAAGCATAAGCACCGAGCGGAAGTTTCCGTTTGCCGCCCAGAAGCCGACGTTAGCGGCGGCAAGCTCGGTGACGAGCCTATCGGGGCTGTCGGAATAAACCTCCTCTATCTCACGGCACAGAAGCCGCCACTTCGAGAAAATATATCTTATGATTTCGAGTATGAGCTCGTCCTTGTCCTTAAAATGTCTGTACGGTGCGGCACAGGATACCTCTGCGGCTATCGCAACGCGGCGGAGCGAGAAATCTCTTACTCCGTGCTCGCAAAGCTCGCCGATGCCCGAGAGTATAAGGCGCGTTCTGACCCCGTCTTCAAAATATTGCTCTTCCATATTTCCTCCGTGTTAATGGTGTTAACATAACCCTACGCTAATTATAGCATA
>JAZSIJ010000081.1:0-5651 GCA_045533755.1 Eubacteriales bacterium
CTACGGTGTTTCCATGATCCTCTTCGCGAACATCATCGCCAGCCTTCCCTCTATGCTCGGTCAGCTCTGGACCACCGTGTTCGCAGGCCCCGCAGCATTCGCAGGCTTCAGCCTTGGAGGCCTCTTCGTAGCTCTCTTTGCTATCGTATTCGTATTTGCAAGCATCGTATTCATCGTTTGGTTCACTGAGTCCGAGCGCAGAATTCCGATCCAGTATGCAAAGCGCGTTGTTGGCAGAAAGATGTACGGCGGTCAGTCCTCCAACCTTCCGATGAAGCTGAACATGAACGGCGTTATGCCCGTTATCTTCGCAAGCTCCATCGTATCTCTCCCCGCAACCATTGCAGCGTTCTTCCCGAACAGCGGTTTTGCTAACTTTATAAATGAGTTCTTCAATTATAATACTTGGCTCTACCTCATCATCAACCTGGCGTTGATCATCGTATTTGCGTACTTCTATGTACTCATTTCCTTCAACCCTGTTGAGGTTGCGAACAACATTCAGAAGAATGGCGGCTCCATCCCCGGCATCCGTTCGGGTAAGCCCACCATTATGTATATCAAGAAGATTCTTAACAGAGTTACTCTTATCGGTGCTATCTTCCTTTGCATCATCTCGGGTCTTCCCATGCTCATCAACATCGTGATCACTACTATCAATCCTCACAGCGTTGCGTTCTCCGCAATCGCTTTCGGCGGTAACTCGCTCCTCATCGTAGTAGGCGTTGCTCTTGAGACTGTACGTGACCTCGATGCACAGCTTGCGCTCCGCAACATGAGCGGCTCCAAGACAAAGGGTCTCTTCGGTTAATACCGACCCGCGGATATTTCGGAGGAAATTAATGAATCTTATCATTATGGGAGCCCCCGGTGCGGGAAAAGGCACTCAGGCCGAAATTATTGCCGCAAGAGAAAATATCCCCGCGATTTCGACGGGACAGATCCTTCGCGACGCTATGGCAGCGGGCACAGAGCTCGGCAAAACTGCCAAGGGTTACGTCGAGAACGGTGATCTTGTCCCCGATGAGATCGTAATCGGCATCGTCCGTGACTACCTTAAGTCCGACGCTTGCGCGAACGGATTTATTCTTGACGGCTTCCCCCGTTCTATCGCTCAGGCTGAAGCGCTTGAGAAGATGGGTGTCGTTATCGACGCTGTCCTCTCGATCGACGTAAGCGACGATAGAATCGTAGCCAGAATGTCGGGCAGACGCGTTTGCAAGTGCGGCGCATCCTACCACATCGACTACAAACCGTCCAAGGTTGAAGGCATCTGTGATAAGTGCTCCTCGGAGCTTTACATCAGAGCCGACGACAAGGCAGAAACAGTTATCACCAGACTTCATAACTACCACGCGCAGACCGAGCCCCTTCTTGCTTTCTATAACGAGAGAGGCAAGCTCATCCGCGTTGAGGGACAGGAAGAGGTTGAGGATACAACAAGGCTCGTGCGCGAAGCACTTGCCAAAGTTGGCGGCAGATAATGATACCGATCAAAAATCCCCAGCAAATAGCCGTTATGAGAGAAGCGGGAAGGATCGCTTACGAAGCGATGTATAAGGCGCGCGAGATCATCCGCGAGGGTGTGAGCACCTACGACATCGACAAGGTGATCCGGGCACACATTGAAAAATGCGGTGCACGCCCCGGCTTCCTCGGTTACGGCGGTTTCCCGGGAAGCGCTTGTATCAGCGTAAATGACGAAGTTATTCACGGTATTCCTTCAAAAAAGAGAATACTTTTCGAGGGTGACATCGTAAAGATAGATACAGGAGCATTCTATAAGGGATTTAACTCTGATATGGCGAGAACCTTCGCCGTCGGAAGCGTCAGCGATGAAGCGGCGCATCTGATCGAGACCACCAAGAAGAGCTTCTTCTGCGGTCTTGAGCAGTGTCGCGAATCGAATCGCATCGGCGACATCGGTCACGCGATCCAGAGTTGTGTTGAAGCCGAGGGCTTCAGCGTTGTAAGAAGGTACATCGGCCACGGTGTCGGACGCGATCTGCACGAAGATCCCGAGGTTCCGAATTTTGGAACTGCAGGGCGCGGCGTTAAGCTTATGGTGGGTATGACCCTTGCCATCGAACCGATGGTAAACGTAGGCGGCTGCGAGGTTCGTCAGTTGTCCGACGGTTGGACCGTCAAAACCGCAGACGGTACACTCTCTGCACATTATGAGAACACCGTCGCGATCACTCCCGATGGACCCGTGATCCTCACGGCGCCGCTAGAGTGAACTCAACCGAATATGAATGGAGGGAAAAGTTATGCCTAAGAATGACGTAATCGAATTTGAAGGTACGGTCCTTGAGGCTCTGCCCAACACCGTCTTCAAAGTACAGCTTCCCAACGGCCACATCGTGACCGCGCATATTTCGGGTAAGCTGAGACAGAATTTTATCAGAATTCTGCCCGGTGACCACGTTACCGTTGAGGTTTCGGTTTACGACCTCAATAAGGGACGAATCACCTGGCGTACGAAATAAGTACAATTTTCAGAAAGGTATGGTTAAAAATGAAAGTTAAGCCATCCGTAAAGAAGATCTGCGAAAAGTGCAAGATCATCAAGAGACACGGCCGTGTAATGGTCATCTGCGAGAACCCCAAGAACAAGCAGCGCCAGGGTTGATAGCGAATTTAAGAGAAAGAAAGGATTAACAGAATGGCTCGTATAGCTGGTGTTGATATTCCTAATTCCAAGCGTGTTGAGATTGCTCTTACCTACATTTACGGTATCGGCCGCAAGAGTGCAAATGACATCCTTGCAAAGACCGGCATCAATCCCGACACCCGCGCTAAGGACCTCACTGAAGATGAGGTTGCTAAGCTCCGTGACGAGATCGAGAACAACTACGTCGTAGAAGGTGACCTTCGCCGTGACGTTGCTCTCAACATCAAGCGTCTTGTAGAAATTAACTGCTACCGCGGTATCCGTCACAGAAAGGGACTCCCTGTAAGAGGTCAGAGAACTAAGACCAACGCAAGAACTCGTAAGGGTCCCGTTAAGACTATCGCAAACAAGAAGAAAGGTTCGTAAGTTATGGCTAAAGTTGCAAAGAAGGTTATCAAGAAGCGCCGCGATAAGAAGAATATTCCTAACGGCCAGGTACACATTCGTGCTACCTTCAATAACACCATCGTTACCGTAACCGATACCGAGGGTAATGCAATTTCTTGGGCTTCCGCCGGTGAACTCGGCTTCAAGGGCTCCAGAAAGTCCACCCCCTTCGCCGCTCAGTCCGCTTCCGAGACTGCTGCAAAGGCAGCAATGGAGCACGGTCTTAAGTCGGTTGAAGTATATGTCAGAGGCCCCGGATCCGGACGTGAGTCTGCAATCCGTGCACTCGAGACTGTCGGTCTTCAGATTACAATGATTAAAGACGTTACCCCTGTACCCCACAATGGATGCAGACCCCCCAAGCGCCGCCGCGTTTGATCAAAAAAAGGAGGAACTACAATTATGGCAAGATATACAGGTCCTGTATGCAAGCTTTGCCGCAGAGAGGGCGTAAAGCTCTTCCTCAAGGGCGAGCGTTGCACTTCCGGCAAGTGCCCCTTTGACCGTATCGATCCCAATTCCCGTAACCGTAATGCAGGTCCCGCAGCTCCCGGTCAGCACGGCGCTGCTAAGAAGAAACTGCAGGAGTACGGAAGACAGCTCCGTGAGAAGGAGAAGGTAAGACGCGTATACGGCGTTCTCGAGCGTCAGTTCGTTAACTACTACGAGAAGGCAGACCGTATGCCCGGTATGACCGGTGAGAATCTTCTCATCCTTCTTGAGAGACGTCTTGATAACGCAGTATTCCGTATGGGCTTCGGTGAGTCCAGAACTCAGTCCCGTCAGCTCACACTTCACGACCACATCCGTGTAAATGGCAAGAAGGTCAACATTCCTTCCTACTCCATCAGAGTTGGTGACGTTATCTCTGTTGCAGAGAACGCACTCGAGAAGGATTCCATCAAGGCTCTCGTAGAGGCTATGGGCAGCAAGAACGCTCCCAAGTGGCTTGAGGTAGACGCTGCAAAGGCATCTGCAAAGGTCATCGCTCTTCCCACCAGAGAAGACGTCGGCTTCGACTTCAACGAGCAGCTCATCGTCGAGCTCTATTCCAAGTAATACCGCACATTCTCCCACAGGCTGCACTCCGGCTTTGGGGGTGTGCGTAATACGTGGGAGCATAAACTTATGCGCATAAACTATTATCGCAGACTAAAAATTATTGGAGGGTATAATCTGGAATGATAGAGATTCAAAAGCCAAATATCGTAACGGTAGATGAAAGCGAAGACGGCAGAAGCGGTAAATTTATCGTTGAGCCTCTTGAGCGCGGATACGGAACCACACTCGGAAACTCGCTTCGCAGAGTTCTTATGAGCTCACTTCCCGGTGTAGCCGTTACATCTATCAAGGTAGACGGTGCATTACACGAATTCACCTCGCTTCCCGGTGTGGCAGAGGATCTGACAGAGATCGTTCTGAATATCAAGGGCATTGTTGCAAAGCTCTATACTCAGGCACCCAAGACTGTCATCCTTGATGCGGTTGGCCCCGACAACGTAACCGCAGGACACATCAAGCAGGACTCCGATATCGTAATTCTCAACTCGGATCACCACCTCGCAACTCTTGCAGAGGGTGCACACCTTTATATTGAACTGACCTTTGAAAACGGCCGCGGTTATGTATCGCAGGACAAGAACAAGCTTCTGCATGCAGACAGCTTCGGTACTGCAGTAAGCGCACCTATCGGTCTGATCTACACAGACTCGATCTACACACCCGTTTACAACGTCAGCTACACTGTTGAGAACACTCGTGTCGGAAGTAATATGACCGATTATGATAAACTCACGCTCGAGGTTCTGACCAACGGAACCATCACAGCAAAAGAAGCGATTTCGCTCGGTGCCAAGATTCTCAACGAGCATCTCAACTTGTTTGTGGATTTGTCGGATGAAGCAAAGAACGCGGAGATCATGATTGAGAGACCCGAAAAGGAAAAAGAAAAGGTTCTTGAGATGACCATTGAGGAACTTGACCTGTCTGTACGTAGCTTCAACTGTTTGAAGCGCGCAGGCATTGACACGGTAGAAGATTTGGTCAGCCGCTCCGAGGACGAAATGATCAAGGTTCGTAACCTCGGTAAGAAATCGCTCGAAGAAGTCATCCTTAAGCTCGAAAGCCTCGGTCTTACACTTCGTAACGACGAGGAATAAGAGCGGGACGATTTCATTCACAACACAGATTTATTAAGGAGGAGCATTAAGATGCCCGGAACCAGAAAACTCGGCAGACCTACCGCTCACAGAAAAGCTATGCTTCGCGGTCTTGTTACCTACCTGCTTCAGTACGGCAAGGTTGAGACCACTGTGACCCGTGCTAAGGAAGTCCGTGCACTTGCTGAGAAGATGATCACTCTCGGTAAGCAGAATACACTTGCAAGCCGTCGTGCCGCTTACTCTTTCATCACTTCTGATGAGGTAGTTAAGAAGCTGTTCGACGAGATCGCACCTCGCTACGAGGATGTAAACGGCGGTTACACCTGCATTTACAAGCTCGGCCCCCGTCGTGGCGACGCAGCAGAGATGGCTCTCATCACTCTCGTAACCACCAAGGCTGAAGCAGAGGCAGCTGCAGCAGCTGAGGC
>JAZSIJ010000095.1:0-23413 GCA_045533755.1 Eubacteriales bacterium
GGAGGGCGGCTCTGTGAGCGAGAGGGTGACGTCTGTGTGCTTTACCGTCCGTAGCTCCGAGATAATAAAATCGGCAATGCCCTCTGTGGCAAAAATGTAGCCGACGTTGTCGATGATGCCCCTGTCGCCCCCCTTCTCGCGCTCAATGCCGAGGTTAAGAAGCCCACCCAGAAAGCCGCGGTGGGTGAGCTTGTCTGCGAATTTCTGACTCCTCGGCTCAGCCTTGATGCAAACTATGGGGAACTCAACCGAGTAGCCAAGCTCCGCCTCCGAGCCAAACCGAGCCATAACTCGCTCGCAGCCGACAGCACCGCCAAATCGGGTGACACCGGAGGCAAATTGCCTCTCGCATTCGGCGAGCAACGACTGTTCGGCAAGCCCGAGAAAGTCGGTGAAGGTGAAAATGCCCGACGAGTAGGAGCGCTCCGAAAGCTCAACAAACCGCTTTTTTATAAGCTCGCGCTCGTCCGCCATTACATCTTGTCCACGGGGAAGAGTATCTTGAGCTGGTTAATCTTGCTCTCGTACGCCTTCTGACGCTTCTCGCCGAGAAGACCCTGCTTTATTTCACCTGCAATCTCCTCAAAGGCGGGAGTCCTTGCGGGATTTTTCTTGTTGAGCTTGATAAGGTGGTATCCAAACTGTGTCTTTACAGGGGCTTTCGTGACCTCGCCCTCGTTCATCGAGAAGACCGCCGAGTCAAACTCGGGAACCATCTGCCCGCGTCCGAAGTCGCCGAGAGAACCACCCTGCTGTCCCGAGGGGCAGGAGGAGTTTTCCTTCGCGCAGTCCTCGAAGCTCATCTCACCCGCCTCGATTTTTGCAAGAAGCGCGAGAGCCTTTTCCTCAGAATCGACGAGAATGTGGCTTGCGTTTACCGTCTCGCCCTCAGCGAGCCTTTCGGTGTTTGCCTCATAGTAGTCGCGCGCTTCCTTGTCCGAAACCGTGACCGCGGAAATAACCTTTTCAGCCGCGTAATTTGCGAGAAGGTTGTCCTTGAGCTTTGCGAGCTGCTCCTTGAACGCAGGCTCTGCCTCGATAAGATTTCTCTTCGCGTCGAGAAGAAGAAGCTTGTTTCCGATGAGCTGCTCGAGTATCATCGCGCGTCCCTCGGGAGTGTTGTAGGCCTGTCCTCTCTGTCCGAGGCCCATAAGAAATTCGTTAACCTCGTCCTCGGTAATAGGCATACCGCCTACCGTTGCAAGTACCTTTGCCATTTTTGTTCTCCTTTGAATATATAATTTTCAACTTTCAATTTTCAACTTTCAATTCCTAAGACCCTTCGGGTAGTGATTTTTTATAACGCCACCCGACGCCTTTCCGCCGCCAATAACAGCGCCGTGATAGGTAATGACACACCACCCCCGAGCATTTCCCCCCGAGGCTATCTCCTCGCCGCGAAGATATGCCGAAAGGCACTCGGGACTTTCCGAGAGCTCCACCCTCTCTTTGAAAAGTCTGCCGTAGGTCGAAAAGAAGTGATGCGAGGGCTTGAAATTCCCCTTTGAAATCTCACCGAGCAGAGTGCCGTACATAAACACCGATTTTGGCAGAAGCGGGCACCCGTGTCGAATTAAAACGATTGTTTGACCATGCTTGACGATTCTGCCCTCGGGCCTTTCGGTAAGGCTCTCGTCAAAGAAGGCGTCTATTATACGGCTCTCCTCGCGGCTTATCGGCTTTGAGGAGTCTTTGTAAACTATACTTTGCATTTTTGGAGCTTTTTCGCTGCGCTTCATAAGAGCGATGAACTGCCCCTCGCCGCGGGAGAGATGCGGATAGAAGCGGCGGCAGAGCGAAAGGCTCTCGCACCCAGCTCCATCAAAGCTGATGCCGTCTGCCGTCACCTCGGCAAGCGCAGGCTTGACAGGCTCGAGCGTAAAGTCGCCGTGAGAGGTAAGAAAGGCGTCAACCGTCATCTCGTTTTCCTCGAGCGAGTAGGTGCAGGTCGAGTAGAGAAGGTAACCGCCCGGGCGCACGAGCGAGGCGATATTGCCGAGTATCTCACCCTGACGCAGAGCAGAGGCGCGCACGTTCTCCTCGCTCCAATCGTCAAGAGCGTTCCGGCTCTTTCTGAACATACCCTCGCCTGAGCAGGGTGCGTCGCAGAGCACGAGGTCAAACGCGCCGTTAAAATATTTCGAAAGCTCGGCGGTGTCCATCGAGGTCACCATTGCGTTTCCAATGCCCAGCCTCTCAAAATTGCTGACCAGTATCTTCGCGCGCTTCGAAACGTATTCGTTTGCGATGAGAAATCCCTCCTCACCGATGGCGGCGGCAAGCTGTGACGCCTTTCCGCCGGGTGCTGCGCAGGTGTCGAGCACGAAAGCACCCCTCGGAATATCGACGGCAGTTACGGTAGACATCGCGCCGGGGTCTTGGACGTATATCATTCCCGAATGATGCTCGGGAGTCCTTCCTATCTGTATATCCTCGGTGAGTGCGTAGCCGCCCTCGTGATAGGAAAGCGGCGACAGGGGCAGTGTGCCGAGCTCCGTAAGGTCGCACTCGCACTTGATAGGGTTAGTCCTGACACCGCGCACGGCGTCCTCGGAGAGCGCCGCCTCAAATTCGGCGTAGCCGTCGCCCAGCATATTCTTCATTCTGTTAAGAAAAGCCTCGTTTAACATACGCCCTCCCCCTGTGATTTGCTCTACCTATTATATATTATTTTTTCATATATGTCAACCGAATATTGACAAATTCGGGGCAAAATGATATACTGATTGTGTAATTATTTTCTAATCGAAAGGAGGCCCCGTATGCGCGAGACTGTGGTTACCGCAAAAAACGGTGTTAATATTTATTCATATAAAAATCCCGCCCTGCACGGCTTCCAGATTTCACTGTTTGTCCGAGCGGGCTCAATGTACGAGTCCGAGCGCGAGCGCGGAATTACCCATTTCCTCGAGCATATTCTGATAAGAAACGTCGCCGCCATGATGGACGGGGGACTTTACGCTACCCTCGACGCACACGGTCTCGAGCTCGGGGCGTCCACCTATTCCGAAATGGTGCAGTTTTCGATATACGGCTCGACGGAGAAGCTTTCACTGTCGGCGGAAATCCTTTGTAAAATCCTGTCGCCGCTCGTCCTGACGCGTGACGATATTGATGCCGAGCGCTCACGCATAAAGGCGGAGATACGCGAGTCGGGCGACAGAAGCTCTCTTGCCGCGTTTACCAATTCCATAGTTCACAGAGGCACGTCGCTTGCCGAGTCGATAGCAGGAAGCATTGCTAGCGTCAATGCCATAACTCTCTCACGCCTTGAGGAGTACAGGCGCAGGATCTTCACCCGCGAAAACGTCTTTCTCTACGTAACGGGCGGTGTTACCGATGCCGATATTACGACCCTCTCCGAGTGCCTTGGAAGCTATCCTCTTCCCTCGTCAGCCCCTCGCACAAACGTTGCGCCCGTGCCCGCGGATTTTGGCAAAAGGGGAGGGGGCGTGTATGTAAAAAACGGCGATTTCACGATGGCGCGCTTTACCTTTGACCTCGATATGATGAGAGTTTCGGTGGCAGAGGCAGACCTCATATACGATATACTCCTCTCGGGAAACAACTCAAGGCTCTTCCTTGAGCTCTCCGAGCGGCGCGGATACTGCTACGACGTCGCGGGCAACCTCGAGCGCTACTCGAACATAGGTACGCTCTCCTTTTACTACGAGCTGCGCGAGGCGCATCTCTACGATGCCACGCGTCGTACGGTGGATATCCTCGCCGAGCTGAAAAATACTCTCCTTCGGGAAGCCGAATGTATGAAGGCGTCCTACGTCACCAACGCAGAAATGCTCACAGACGACCTGCGCGAGATGAACTTCACCCTCGCCTACGACAATCATATAATGGGACTCGGCTACGCCGATATTGCCGAGCGCGCCGACACCTACCGCCGTATTACTCCCGAAAGACTTTGCGAGGTCGCCGGGGAGATATTCCGTCCCGAAAACCTGACTCTGACCGTCAAGGGAAACAAGCGCAGAATTGACCGCGAGCGCCTTTCGGCTATCGTTTCCGAGCTCTGACGCCTAAAATTGATATAGAGGATAGCTTCGGCTATCCTTTTTCCATTATGTACCTCGGCAAAACCGGCTCGTAGCCCTCGCCGGTTGCCTTGATAAGTCCGCGCGACAGAAGGCTCTTTAGCGCGCGGTCAACCGTCCTCACCGATATTCCCGCGGTGCTTGCAAGATATGCGCGCGAGCCAAAGAACGCCCCACCCGTCGCTCTCTGAAATGAATATATAATGGCAAAAACCTGAAGCTCCGCACCCCCAAGCAAAAGCTCACGCGTCATAAATCCGTAAACCGAGTAATTATCCGTACTGTTTTTCATACTCTCGCCCCCATGCATTACTGTATATATTCTATCAGCATTTTTACGCCGTGTAAGTATAGGTGGCTTCCAAAAAACAGGCGTTCTCCGCCCTCTGTTTTTGTGCAAAATCACCAAAAGAGAAGCGTCAACAAAAAAAGAGCCGCGAAAACCTCTTTCAACATCTCTCAACAGCTCTTAACATCTCTCAACAGACAAAATGTCGTGTTTCAACAGACAAAATGTCTCTTTTCAACAGACAAAATGTCGCGAAATAGAGACAAAATGTCGCACATATAATGAAGTATAATGAATATTATAATGAAGTATATAATGAAGTAGTTATACTACTACAACCAATATAACGATTCTTAATTACTTGTTAGCGCACGCGCGAGGAAAAGATGAGGAAAAAGGACAGAGAAAAGCCATCCAAGTTGGGTTTGCTTCAAAATCTCTGTCCCTTTTGTAAATTGTCAGGTTAATTCTCCTCGCCGCTTTTCGAGATATGCTTGAGGTAGGCGTTGATAAAGCCGTCTATCTCTCCGTCCATAACGGCGTCGATGTTGCCGTCCTCGTAGCCGGTGCGGGTGTCTTTTGCGAGCGTGTAGGGCATGAAGACGTAGCTTCGTATCTGACTGCCCCACTCGATGTTTGCCTTGTTGCCCTGAATGTCCTCGATCCTGTCGAGCTTCTCGCGGATTTTTATCTCCATCAGCTTTGCGCGGAGCATCTTCATTGCAGTTTCCTTGTTCTGAAGCTGGCTGCGCTCGGTCTGACAGCCAACGACGATGCCGGTCGGCTTGTGAACTATACGGATAGCCGAGTCGGTCTTGTTGATGTGCTGACCGCCCGCGCCGCTCGAACGGTGAGCCGTGACCTCGATGTCCTCGGGGTTTATGACTATCGTGTTGTCGTCCTCGAACTCGGGCATTACCTCGACTGAGGCAAAGGAGGTCTGGCGTCTTCCCGATGCGTCGAAGGGTGAAATTCTGACAAGACGGTGAACGCCGTTCTCGCTCTTGAGGTAGCCGTATGCATTCAGTCCCTCTATCATAATAGTAGCCGACTTGATGCCTGCCGCGTCGCCGTCGAGCCAGTCAATGAGCTTAACCGTGTAGCCGTGCGCCTCGCCCCAACGGGTGTAAAGACGGTAGAGCATAGAAGCCCAGTCCTGCGCCTCGGTGCCGCCGGCACCCGGGTGAAATGACAGTATCGCGTTATTCTTGTCGTAGGGACCCGAGAGCAGAACCTCAATCCTCTTTCTCTCTGCCTCGGCTTCGATAAATGCGGTTTCTGACACGACCTCTTCAACCGAGTCCTCGTCGCCCGCCTCGATAGCCATCTCGCAGAGAGTGAGAGTGTCCTCGAGCTTTGCAAGAAGAGCATCGTAGCTCTCGACCTTGTCCTTTAGCTGCTTTATTTCCTGAAGCTTCTTTGAGGACTTTTCGGCATCGTTCCAGAAGTCCTGCACGAGCGTTTCGCGCTCAAGCTCTGCCGCGCGCTCCTTTGCTTCATCTATTCTTAACTGATTTCCAAGCTCCTCAACCACGCCCTCGAGGTCTGAAAGCTTTCTTTTCGCTTCTTCAAGCGCAACAATCATTCAAGTATTCTCCCCAAATTTCTTATTTCCGTATTATTTTACCACAAAAAACAGAAAAAGTAAATAGCAACTTTAAAATATATATTGATTTTTGCCCCGCATTGTGCTATACTTATTACGTCATACGGTAAAAATAAAAGAAGGAAGAGAAAAATGAAAGTAACCAAAGAAACCCTCATCGGCAGTGTCCTTGACTCTGACGTTGAAACTGCAAGATTCTTCTTTGAGATTGGAATGCACTGCCTCGGCTGTCCTCATTCGAGAGGCGAGTCCATTGAGGACGCCTGCCGCGTACACGGCACCGACGCTGACGCACTCGTAGCGAAGATTAACGAGTATTTCGAGTCAAAGAAGTAATGAAAGAGAAAAATATCTCCCCGAGACTTTTATCGGCGGCGGATTTTGTGAGACAGGACGCTATCCTTGCCGATATAGGCACCGACCACGCGTACCTGCCTCTCTTTCTTTTGGGGGAGGGCAGAATTTCCCGCGCCTTCTGCTCGGATATAAACGAGGGGCCGCTTGCCTCAGCACGCGCCAATGCAGAGGCTCTGGGACTTGCCGACAGGATTGAATTTACTCTTGCCGACGGCGCTGACGCGCTCTCTGGGAGGGGAATTACCGATTACACTATCTGCGGCATGGGCGGTGAGCTTATCGCCGATATTATTGCGAGAGCCCCCGAGATGCGCGCGCCCGAGGTGCGCCTGATTTTACAGCCGATGACAAGACGCGGTGAGCTTGTAAAGTACCTTTACTCCCACGGATTTTCTGTGGAGTGCGAGGCTTATTCGCGTGACGCAGGCAAATATTACGTCGCGCTTATAGTACGCTATACGGGCGAGTGCCGAAAAATCTCGGACTTTGAGGCAGAATTTGGCGTAAGTGCCACCCCGTGTCAAAATTCGGAGGCAAAAATAGGCTATCTTCGGGCGAAACGGCTCGTATATGAAAAGCGCGCGGCAGGCGTGGAAAAGAGCAAAAGGGGCGGTGTCGATTACTCGGCACACGTTGCATACATAGATAAAATGATAAAAGAGGCGGAGGCGAAGGTGCTATGACCGTAAAGGAGCTATATTCAAGATTTTCCGAGCGAATTCCCGAGGAGCTTCGCGAGGAGTGGGACAACGACGGGCTTATGTGCTCGGCTGACAGCTCGGCTGAGGTGCGCCGCGCCCTCGTTACCCTCGACGTCACCGAGGAGATTGTCGATTACGCTATCGAGCAGTGCTTTGACCTCATAGTTTCGCATCACCCCTTGATTTTCCGCCCTATCGGCGAGATAAACGAGGACAATCACACGGCAAGAAAGCTCATAAAGCTCATAGAGAGCGGAATTTCGGTCTTTTCCTTCCACACCCGCGCCGACAAGGTGGTCGGGGGAGTGAACGATTTGCTCTGCGACCTTCTCGGAATGTACGATACGCGTGTGCTCGGGGGTGACCTTATCGGCAGAGTGGGCGAGCTTGACGAGGAGCTTACGCTCGAGGACTTCGCCTACAAGGTAAAGGTTGCGACCGGCTCTGATGCCGTGAAATATGCCGACGGCTACAACAAGGTAAAAAAGGTCGCCGTCGTTGGCGGTGACGGTAAGGATTACGTTGCCGAGGCTATCAAGGCAGGGGCTGACACCTTCCTTTCGGGCAGGCTCAGCTACAATGTTATGGAGGAGGCATCCGAGCGCGGTATAAATCTTGTCGAGGCAGGGCACTACTTCACCGAGCAGCCCGTCACGGCATTCTTCCAGAATATAATCATTAAGGCAGACCCCGAAATTTACGTCGAGATTGCCTCGTCGAATAACATCACCACGATTTAAGGAGAGATTATGGAAGGAAAGAGCTTTGAGCGTGAGCTTCCGCAGGGATACAGGCTTGCGAGCGTTATGGACGCCGCCAAAGGCAAGTTTGCCGTTATTTTCACACTTATATCCCTCGTGTTCTTAATTGTAGCAGTAGGAGCGCTTACGCTTCCATTCATTCTTGACCCAAAGCCGATAGATGACTTCTTGTACGGATACGGATATTTTATGATAGGGCTTCTTTCCTCGTTTGTTTATATAGTTCTGCACGAGCTCGTGCACGGCGCGGCTTATAAGAAGCTTACGGGGGAGAAGCTGACCTACGGCTTCACCTTCACCTGTGCTTACTGCGGTGTGCCGAGGATATTCACCTATCGAAAAACGGCGCTTATAGCCGTTCTTGCACCGTTTGTGCTCTTTACCGTCCTCTTGATACCGGCACTTGCCGTTGCATACAATGTCAGCGTAGGGCTTTATATAGTTCTTGCGGTTGTTTTTGCTATGCATTTTCAGGGTTGCTCGGGTGATTTGTACGTTACCTGCCTTCTCCTGTTTAAGTACAGGGACGGAAGAACGCTGATGAACGACACAGGACCTAGAATGGCGCTCTTTGTCCCGGACGAAACTCTTCTTGGTAAAGAGGATGAAAAAACGGCAGGATTTATAGCGGATATGAAGGCAGAACAGGCTAAAATACGAAATAACTCAACACGGTATGCCACTAAAAAGCGCGAGAGATAACCTCTCGCGTTTTTTGCTTTAAAAATATATGGAATGAAAATGTAAATAATTATTTACAAATTTCGGCGAGGGCGCGCTCTACCTTTTCGCGTGAAATGCCCGAAATCTCCTGCATCGGCAGGCGCATTTCCTCTCGGCAGAGCTCGAGCCTTGAGAGAGCGTATTTCACAGGGGCGGGGTTGGTTTCGACGAACATTGCCTCGATAAGAGGAAGGAGCTTTAGCTGTGCCGCGAGGCTTTCCTCGGTGCGCCCGGCAAAATATGAGTCGGATATTTCGCGCATCCGGTCGGGGCATACGTTTGATACCACCGATATAACTCCCGCGCCGCCGAGCGAGAGGACGGTATAGGTCGCCGAGTCGTTGCCGGCGTAGAGTGGCAAATCGTCGCCAAACGAGGCGAGCCTTACAAGCCTGTCGTGTGAGTCGGACGCTTCCTTTATGCCGACTATGTTGTCAAGCTTTGCAAGACGCTCAAGCACGTCAAAGCCGATATTCACCCCCGTGCGCGACGGCACGTTATAGAGTATCAGCGGTATATCCGTAGCCGCGGCAATAGCCTCGTAGTGCGCGGCAAGTCCCGCCGCCGTTCCTTTATTATAATATGGAGTTACGACTAAAGCGCCATCGGCGCCGAGTCTTTCGGCTTCCTTTGTGTGATTTATCGCCACGCGCGTGTCGTTCGTGCCCGTGCCGAAAATGATTTTACAGCGCTTCTTTATCTTTTCTATCGAGTGAGTGTATAGCGAGTATCTCTCGCGGTCGGAGAGCGTTGCCGCCTCGCCCGTCGTTCCGCCGATAATAAGGGCATCAACTCCCCCCGAAATCTGCCTTTCTATCAGTCTGTCGAGCGTGGGGTAATCTATCCGTCCGCGTCGGAAGGGCGTTACGAGCGCCGTGCCTATTCCCTTAAAAATAATTCTTTTTTTCATTTTGACCTTGAAAATCCCAGATAAATTATGTATAATAATATACACACTATATTTTATGCGCTTTTTATTTAAGAGGAAACAATGGAAAAGCTGGATAAGACTATAATAAACGATAGAGTTGCCACGGAGCTTAAGACCTCTGACTTTTATTACGAGCTTCCCGATGAGCTGATAGCCCAGACGCCCACTGAGGAGCGCGACGGCTGTCGCCTTATGGTGCTTGACCGCGTGAGCGGAGAGGTGGAGCACCGTCACTTTTATGATATAATAGACTATCTTCGCCCCGAGGATATGCTCGTCGTCAACTCGTCGAAGGTTATCCCCGCGCGCCTGCTCGGCAAGACGAGAAAGACCGGCTCTGATATGGAGCTTCTTTTGCTCCGAAAACTCGACACGGGTGAGTGGGAAACGCTCGTCCGCCCCGGCAAGCGCGCGAAGGAGGGAGCTGTATTTGACTTTGGCGAAATCCTCACCGCAACCGTCACGGGCATTGTCGAGGGCGGCAACAGAACCGTCAGATTTGACTACGACACAGGGAAATATAAGAGCATCTACGAGGTGCTCGACGAGGTCGGCAATATGCCCCTGCCCCCCTATATCACGAAAAGGCTCGAGAAGAAGAGCGACTACCAGACCGTCTATGCAAAGGAGGAGGGCTCTGCCGCCGCCCCCACCGCAGGACTGCACTTCACCGAGGAGCTGATAGAGCGTATCAGGGCAAAGGGTGTCGGCTACGGCGAGGTCACTCTCCACGTCGGTCTTGGCACGTTTCGTCCCGTCAAAGCCGAGCGCATTGAGGACCACCTTATGCACGGCGAGTATTTCTACATCACAGACGAGGTGGCAGAGGAAATAAACAGAAGGCGTGCTATGGGCGGTAGGATAATAGCCGTAGGAACGACCTCCTCGCGCGTTCTCGAGAGCGTATCCGACGGGAACGGCAGAGTTCACGCGGTCAGCGGAGAAACCGGCATTTTCATCTATCCCGGCTATAAATTCAAGGCGGTTGACGCCCTGATAACCAACTTCCACCTGCCCGAGAGTACCCTGATAATGCTCGTCAGCGCCCTCGCAGGCAAGGAAAACGTGATGAGAGCGTACGAGGAGGCGGTCGAGGAGCGTTACCGCTTCTTCTCATTCGGTGACGCGATGCTGATTGTATAAATTCCGCAATACTGCGTTAAAACTTCGACTCGGTCAAATCGCCGTAGGTAACTACGGCTTCATTTCCCTCGCTCGTTTTGCCTTGTCTTGCGAAATTTCTCCTAATCAGCATATCTCGTCTTATATAGCATCAGCTTCGGCGATGCGATGCTGATAAAATGAATAATGAATAGTGAATAATGAATAATTGCGGTTGATTTTTGCCGTGGCAAAAATCTTCATTCATTTGGAACGGAGTTCAAAATGAAATTCATTTGTCCTAAATGCAAAAATCCGCTTGCCGTCCGGGAGGGCGGTGCGGCAAAATGCCCGCTCGGTCACTCGTACGACAGGGCAAAGGAGGGCTACTATAATCTTCTGCTCTCGTCCTCGGGCGGTACTCACGGCGACAATCGTGAGATGGTAGCGGCACGGCGCGAGTTTCTTGACACGGGTGCGTACCTACCGCTTGCAGAGCGCGTAGCAGAGCTTGCCTCGGAGCATACCCGTGAGGGCGGTACACTTCTCGACCTCGGCTGCGGAGAGGGATATTACACCCACGCAATCGCAGAGCGAGCGCGAAATGCAAACAAAGGTTTACATATTGTCGGCTTTGATATATCAAAGGAGGCGGTGCGCCTCGCTTCACGGCGCGACAGAGGGCTTTCGCTCGCGGTAGCCTCCTCCTACGATATTCCGATAGCCTCGGGCAGTATTGATACGGCGGTGAACGTCTTCTCGCCTCTTGCCCTTTCGGAAACTCTGCGAGTGCTTCGCACGGGTGGCGTCTTTATTATGGCTATTCCTGCCGAGAGGCATCTTTTCGGGCTGAAGTCGGTGCTCTACGACACGCCCTATCTTAACACGCCTGAGTCGGACGAGCTTTCGGGCTTCGAGCTTATCTCGCGTGAGAAGATAGCCTTTAGCCTCGAGCTTGACACACGGGAGAAAATCCGCGCCCTCTTTATGATGACGCCATACGCCTACCGCACCTCGCGCGAGGGAAGAGAACGACTCGCGGAGCTTACCTCGCTCACAACCGAGGTCGAATTTTACCTCTTCGTTTATAGAAAAAGCACAGAAAAGTAAACTATACTTCACATCTGGAGAAAACCAATGGACACAATGCACGGAAAATATCTCGGAGTTGACTACGGCGACAAGCGCACGGGTCTTGCCGAATGTGACGCGTCGGGACTTATTGCCGGCGGTATCGGTACAATCTCCGAGGGCGGAATGAAAAAAACCGCCGAGCGCGTAGCACGAGAGGCAGAAGCGCGCGGCTGTAAGAAAATAATAGTCGGGCTTCCGAAAAATATGGACGGCACCGAGGGCTTCCGCGCCGAAGCGGTAAGGGCGTTTGGCGATATTCTCGCCTCGCTCACCGATATTCCCGTCGAATACTACGACGAGAGAATGAGCACGATGGAGGCATACCGCTTCCTTGACGGCTCGTCAACCTTTGGCAAAAAGCGCCGTGAGGTTATTGACACCCTCTCAGCGCAAATTATATTGCAAAACTATATTGACCGCGAGCGCGCGGTAAAGTGAGGTAACATCTATGGAAAACGCAAAAAAACAGTCAAAATTCAGAGCCTTTCTCGATAAGAAGGGCGTAACCCTTTCGCCGAAGCTCTACTTCGTCGATGCGATGAGCGCGATGGCTCTCGGACTTTTCGCCTCGCTCCTTATGGGAACGATATTCGGCACGGTGGCGAAATACATACCCGACGGCAACGCTATCCGCGACTTCTTTGATTTGCTCGCGGGTGCGGGAGGTGCTACGGGCGCGATGATTGGCGTGGCTATTGCCTTTGCCCTCAAGGCGCCGATGCTCGTTACACTCTCGGCAGGCGTCGTAGGTATGTTCGGTAACGCATACGGTATGACCTTCCTCTTTGAAGGTGCTGAGAAATCGGTCACCGCAGGCCCTCTCGGAGCATTCGTCTGTGTCCTTATTGCAGTCGAGGTCGGAAAGCTCGTTTCCAAGGCGACGAAGGTCGATATTCTCGTCACCCCTGCCGTAACGCTCGGCACCGGCGCGCTTATTGCAATGCTCCTTTGCCCCGGCGTTTCCTACCTTATGTATTGGCTCGGCTACTTCATAAATTACGCGACTAACCTCTATCCCTTCGTTATGGGTATCATAATTTCGGTTGTCGTTGGTATCATACTCACCCTGCCGATAAGCTCGGCGGCTATATGCGCAATGATTGGCATCACGGGCATTGCGGGCGGCGCTGCGGTTGCAGGCTGCTGCGCGCAGATGGTCGGCTTTGCCGTTATCTCCTTCCGTGAGAATAAGTGGGGCGGCGTCGTCGCGCAGGGGCTTGGCAGGTCGATGCTCCAGATGGGCAACATCGTGAAAAATCCTCTGATATGGATACCCGCAACGCTCGCGTCTGCTATCACAGGCCCTATCTCGACCTGCCTTTTCAAGCTCGAGTGCACCGGCGTCAGCGCGGGAATGGGTACCTGCGGTATTGTCGGCCCTCTCGGAGTCTTCACCGATATGGGCTTTAATGCGACCTCTATTCTTGGCGTCATTCTCGTATGCATTATTCTTCCCGCCGTCCTCTCGCTCGTCTTCTCGGAGATTATGCGTAAGCTCGGCTGGATTCGCGAGGGCGACCTCAAGCTTGATTTGTAAGGAGAAAAGCTATGTCAAAACAAAACAACACCCTGCTTTGTGATTTTTACGAGCTCACTATGGCAAACGGCTATTTCGAGCTCGGCAAGCGCGACGAGATAGCCTATTTCGACGTATTCTTCAGAAGAATACCCGACGGCGGCGGCTTTGCCATAGCCGCAGGACTCGAGCAGCTTATTGACTATATCAAGGAGCTGAAATTCACCGCCGAGGACATCGACTTTCTTCGCACGAAGGGGGTATTCTCGGAGGATTTCCTCGCATATCTTGCCGATTTTCACTTCACGGGCGACATCTGGGCAGTTCCCGAGGGTACGCCCATCTTCCCGAATGAGCCTATCCTCACGGTAAGAGCACCCGCTATCGAGGCGCAGTTTATAGAAACCTTCGTCCTTCTTTGCCTTAACCACCAGTCCTTGATTGCAACGAAGGCAAACCGCGTCGTCAGAGCCGCGGAGGGCAGACCTGTTGCCGAGTTCGGCTCGCGCAGAGCGCAGGGCGCAGACGGTGCTATCCTCGGTGCGAGGGCGGCGTATATCGGCGGCTGTGCCGCAACCGCCTGTACCATATCCGACAGAGATTACGCCATTCCCGCGACGGGCACGATGGCGCACTCCTGGGTTCAGATGTTCGACAGCGAGTACGAAGCGTTCGTTTCCTACTGCAAGATGTACCCGAATAACGCAACGCTCCTCGTCGATACCTACGACGTCTTGAAAAGCGGTATTCCCAACGCAATCCGCGCCTTTAAGGAGGTGCTTTTACCGCAGGGAATAACGAGGTGCGGCATCAGAATCGACTCGGGCGACATTACCTACCTCACAAAGCGCGCGAGAAAAATGCTCGACGAGGCAGGACTTACCGACTGTAAAATCGTTATCTCCAACTCGCTTGACGAGAACATTATCCGCGACATTATAAGACAGGGCGCGTGCATTGACTCCTTTGGCGTCGGCGAGCGTCTTATCACGGCAAAATCCAGCCCCGTCTTCGGCGGAGTCTATAAGCTCGTCGCAAAGGAGAAGGACGGCGAGGTCATTCCCAAGATAAAAATCTCCGAAAACCCCGAAAAGATAACCAACCCCCATTTCAAGAAGATATACCGTATCTACGACAACGAAACAGGCACGGCAATAGCCGACCTGCTCACCGTCTACGACGAGAAAATCGACGAGTCCGAGCCTCTCGAGCTCTTTGACCCCATCGAGACGTGGAAGAAGAAGCTGGTTACGAGCTACACGGCGCGTGAGCTGCTCGTCCCCGTCTTTAAGTCGGGCGAGTGCGTCTATAAGACACCCCACATCGCCGATATACAGAAATACTGCAAGGCAGAGGTTGACACGCTCTGGGAGGAGGTCAAGCGCTTTGAAAACCCCCACCGCTACTACGTTGACCTCTCGAGAAAGCTCTGGGACGTAAAGCACGACCTGCTCGTAAATAGAGGAAGTAAAAAATAAAAAGTCAGGTTTGTCAAAGCCGGAACGCATAAAGTGAGGAAGAAAATGAACTATACTCGTTTCAAGAAAAATATAAAGTCTCTCATCGATTCCAGCGGATTGACCGTCAAAGCCTTTTCTGAGCGTGTTGGTTTGACGCCCCCTGCTGTATCGCGCTATCTATCGGGAGACCGTAAGCCCGAGCTGCACGCCGTCGTCGGTATTGCCGAAAGCTTTGGTGTGTCGGTTGATTGGCTTATCGGGCTGTCGGAAAATAAATTTGATACCCTGACAGAAGAGGTCAGAGAGGTAGTAAATCTATATTCGGTAGCAGACGCAGATGACCGTAAGGTAATCCGAACGGTTCTTGAGAAGTATAAGAAGTAATTTTTTTGGAGTATATATGATAAGCGAAGTAATTTTATGTAAATTCGGTGAGATAGTCCTGAAGGGCGCAAACCGACAGAATTTCGAGTCGGGGCTCGTCAAGGAGCTTCGCCGCCGCGCCTCACCCTACGGCACCTTTAAGATTTACTATAAGCAGAGTACACTCTACGTTGAGCCCCAGACCGACGAGTGCGATATGGATGGAATGTACGACGCGGCAAAGAAGGTCTTTGGCATCGTTGGAGTCAACCGCGCCGCCGTCTGTGAGAAAACGATGGAGAGCATCGTTGAGGTGGCAAAGGTCTACCTGCCCGAAAAGCTCGCAGGCAAACGCAGCTTCAAGGTCGACGCAAAGCGCGCAGATAAGCGCTTTCCCCTGAAATCCCCCGAAATCGCGGCGGAAATCGGCGGAGTTGTGCTCTCGACTGTCAGAGGCATAAGGGTTGACGTCAAAAATCCCGACGTCACCGTCACAGTCGAGGTGCGCGACGACCACGCCTACGTACGCGCAGGTCAGGAGGCGGGCGCGGGAGGACTTCCTCTACGCTCGGCAGGACGCGGACTGCTTCTGCTCTCGGGCGGTATCGACTCGCCGGTCGCCGGATGTATGATGGCAAAGCGAGGTATGGAGATAGAGGCGCTTCACTTCGAGTCATTCCCCTACACCTCCGAGCGCGCAAGGGAAAAGGTTATGCAGCTCGCCCAGGAGATGTGCGAGTTTTGCGCGAAAATTCACGTCCACGTCATCTCGCTCACCCACGTACAAGAGGAGATACGCGACAAATGCGAGGAGGATTACTTCACCCTCATTTTGCGCGTCTTTATGATGCGCCTCGCCGAGCGTTGCGCGAGAGAATATAAGTGCGGTGCGCTTATTACGGGTGAGAGTCTTGGACAGGTCGCCTCGCAAACCCTCGCGGCAATAGGCGTCACCGATTCGGTTGTGAATATTCCGGTATTCCGCCCATGCATAGGTATGGATAAGAGCGAAATCGTTAAGGAAGCGCGCCGCTTTGGCACCTTTGATACCTCGATTTTGCCCTTTGAGGACTGTTGTACAGTCTTTACCCCAAGACACCCGAAAACCCAGCCCAAAATCGAGGCGGTTATGGCAGAAATAGCGAAGCTCGACTTCGACGCGCTCCTTGAAGAGGCTTATGCATCGATGTACACCGAAACGAAATTGGTTTACCAAACTTATAAATAAAGTTCCCTCGCATAAAGCTGCGACTTCATTTTAAATTTCAAGGCTCCCTTGTGTAAAGGGAGCTCCCGACGAAGTCGGGTAAGGGATTGTAAAAAGCAATTTTAAAAGGAGTATTTAGTAATGAAGAAGGTAATTTCAGTTTTAATTCTTATGGCACTTGTTTTCTCTTTTGCAACCTCTTGCAGCATGGGTTCACGCAAAGTAAAAAGTGTAAAAGGTAATTCGATGCTGTCATATTACTATACGCTCTATTTGTATGAATTTGAAGATGCTGTATTAGAAGGAGAATACATATCCGCAGAAGATAATGATATAACCCCTACCAAGAGCGGATACGTTTTTTCAACCGATGAATTGGAAAAAGGTGAAGGAATTACTGTTTGGAGAAATGTTGCATTTGAAAGCAAGTTGGAATTTGATTGGAGCGGAAACCCTAAAACAAAGAGCGGGACAACGGCATTTGTAAAAAGGTGTGTTAAAACCTACTCAATAGAAGTTAAGGATAAAGGAGAAACCTTTTTAATCACCTATTACGATTCTTCTAATGACACATATTCTACCAAGGAACTCGCTTTGAAAAACGAGCCCGAAAGGCACGTTGTTGAAGTTGGAAAGCAGAATGTCTTTATTGAATACTTTGATTAACAATGCAACGAAAGCACAACAAGGATATAGTTCCATTAGCCCAAGAGCTTCGTAAAAATATGACTAAAGAAGAACGTCATCTTTGGTATGATTTTCTTCGTTCATACCCCGTGAGATTCTCGCGACAAAAAGTGCTTGGGAAATATATTGCAGATTTTTATTCCGCTAAGGCAAAAATCATCATTGAGCTTGACGGAGCACAGCATAAAACCGAAGAAAACGAGCAGTACGACAAAGAACGCACAGCCTTTCTCGAAGGATATGGGCTCACCATCGTTAGAATACCCAACGATGAAATAAACAAGAACTTTCACCGTATGTGTGCCTATATAGACGAGTGCGTCAAACAATCCCTCAGTCAATCAAATTGCAAGCAATCCGATTGACAGCTCCCTTTACACAAGGGAGCCTTTAAAAGAAGCAGTCGACTGAGCGAATGTCACTTCAAAGAAAAATCATACAACACGCTTGACAAAAGCGGTCTTATATGATAATATATTATATATTGTAGCGGAAGAAGTAACGAAATCCCATTTTTCAGAGAGAGGGCGGTGGGTGCGAGTCCTCATTTGGCTTCGTGAAGCGTCACCGCGGTAAATTCGGAAAGAACGGCAGTGGGTTCAAGTCACAATGCCCCGCCAATTAGACTCCGACGTGTATTCGCGTTAAGATGTAATGAGGAAGCGCATTTTCTATTTATCCGCGCTTCGAACCCGGGTGGTACCACGATTATTCGTCCCGAGGAATGTTTTGCGAAAAACATTCCTCGGCTTTTTTTAGCCTTCTCCCTCGGGAGAAGGTGGCGCGGAACGCGACGGATGAGGTGTAGCCACTAGAGTGGCGTTATTCCTTGCTTTGATAAAGAACGAATGCTACGCATTCTACACCTCATCAGTCACCTCACGGTGACAGCTTGTCTCGCCTGCGGGCTCGGCCACGCTTGAGGGAAAACAGTTATCAACTGTTTTCTAACACTCTCGCGCCGCTTCGCTACCTCTAGGAGAAGCCTTCCCCCGTCACAAAAGTTTTTGAGGGCGTGGGAACTTTTTTCAAAAAGTTCTCACATACCTTTCCCACAGTAAACAAACCGAAAGGAAAAAATAAAATGAGAAAAGAACTTGCAAAGAACTACAACCCTGCCGAGTTTGAGGACAGGCTCTACTCGGAGTGGTGTGAAAAGGGCTACTTCAAGCCCGACCCCGACAAGAAGAAAAAGCCCTTTTCGATAGTTATCCCGCCGCCTAACGTAACGGGACAGCTTCACATGGGACACGCGCTTGACGAAACGCTCCAGGACATACTCGTCAGAGCAAAGCGTATGCAGGGCTACTCGACGCTCTGGGTTCCCGGCACTGACCACGCGGGAATTGCCACGCAGATAAAGGTTGAGGAGAATCTCCGCGTCAACGAGGGGCTCTCGCGCTACGACCTCGGACGTGAGAAATTCCTCGAGCGCGTCTGGGATTGGAAGCATCAGTACGGAAACAGAATTATAAATCAGCTAAAGAAGCTCGGCTCTTCGTGCGACTGGGCGCGCGAGCGCTTCACTATGGACGAGGGCTGCTCCCGCGCAGTCCGCGAGGTGTTCGTCAACCTCTATAATAAGGGGCTTATCTACCGCGGATACCGCATTATCAACTGGTGTCCCCGTTGCCTGACGGCGCTTTCCGACGCCGAGGTCGAGTACACCGACCAGCCCGGCTCCTTCTGGCACATCAAGTATCCCATCAAGGACGAGGACGGCTCCGTTGAGATAGCCACCACCCGTCCCGAAACCATGTTCGGCGACACCGCCGTTGCCGTCAACCCCGAGGACGAGAGCACGAAGCACCTCATCGGCAAGACTCTGATACTCCCGATTGTAAACCGCGAGATACCCGTCATCGCCGACGACTACGTTGAGATTGGCTTCGGTACCGGTTGTGTTAAGATTACCCCCGCCCACGACCCGAACGACTTCCTCGTAGGTCAGCGTCATAACCTGGAACAGATTAAGGTTATGAACGACGACGCGACGATGAACTCCTACGCCGGAAAGTACGAGGGTATGGACAGATACGCCTGCCGTAAGGCGCTCGTTGCCGACCTCGAAGCCGAGGGATTCCTCGTTAATACCGTCCCCCACGACCACAACGTCGGCACCTGCTACCGTTGCGGAACTACCGTCGAGCCTATGACGAGCGACCAGTGGTTCGTTAAGATGAAGCCCCTCGCCGAGCCCGCTATCAAGGCGGTTGAGGACGGCTCTATCAGCTTCGTTCCCGAGCGCTTCTCGAAAAACTACTTCAACTGGATGAACAATATCCTCGTCTGGTGCATCTCGCGTCAGCTCTGGTGGGGACACAGGATTCCCGCCTTCTACTGCGACGCCTGCGGTCACATGGAGGTGTCGAAGGAGGACATCACCACCTGCCCGAGGTGCTCTGCACCCGTACGTCAGGAGGAGGACGTTCTTGACACCTGGTTCTCCTCGGCGCTCTGGCCCTTCTCGACGCTCGGCTGGCCCGACAGCACCGACGACCTTAAGAGATATTACCCCACCGACACGCTTGTTACAGGCTACGATATTATCACCTTCTGGGTTTCGAGAATGATATTCTCGGGACTTGAGCATACCGGCGAGAAGCCCTTCTCGAAGGTCTTTATCCACGGACTTGTCAGGGACGCGCAGGGCAGAAAGATGTCGAAGTCGCTCGGAAACGGCATTGACCCCCTCAAGATTATCGAGCAGTACGGCGCAGACGCGCTCAGATTTGCTCTCGCTACGGGTAACTCACCCGGAAACGATATGCGCTTCTCGGACGAGAAGATTGAGTCGGCGAGAAACTTCGCAAACAAGCTCTGGAACGCATCACGCTTCGTGCTTATGAACCTCTCGGAGTCGGACGAGGAGCTTCTTGCCCCCATCGCCGAGGCAGACCTCACCATCGAGGATAAATGGATTCTCACAAGATATAACGCGCTCGTTAAGACGGTTAACTCGAACCTCGAAAACTACGAGCTCGGTATCGCCCTCGGCGAGATTTATTCGTTCACCTGGGACTCCTTCTGCGACTGGTATATCGAGATGGTTAAGAGCAGAATATTCGACACGGGTAGCGCCTCCGCCCTCACCGCGAAGCGTGTGCTCGTCAAGGTGCTGACCGGAATTCTGAAGCTTCTTCACCCCTATATGCCCTTCATTACAGAGGAGATTTATCAGTCAATTCCTCACACCTGTGAGTCTATAATGATATCCGACTTCCCCGTATTCGACGAGGCTCTTGTCTACAAGACCGAGGAAGAGGACATAGATATGATAATCGAGTGCATTACGGCTATCCGTGCGCGCCGTGCAGAGATGAACGTGCCCCCCTCAAAGAAGGCAAAGCTCATCGCAGTCACAAAGCACAGAGATACCTTTGAGAGATGCGCAAAGATGCTTGAGAAGCTCGCCTCTGCCTCCGAGGTAGTCCTCGCAGACGATTACGCCTCCGACGACGCCGTTATGATTGCGACGGGTGCGGGTAACCTCTACATTCCTCTTGCCGAGGTTATCGACTTCGAAAAGGAGCGCGCGCGCCTCACCGCAGAGATGAAGAAGAACGACGGAGAGATAGAAAGGCTTGAGAAAAAGCTCTCGAACGAGGGCTTCGTTGCAAAAGCTCCCGCACAGGTTATCGAGGGCGAGCGCGCAAAGCTTGCCAAGTATCTCGAAACGCGCGAGTCGCTTAAAACCGCACTTGCAAGGCTCGGCTGATTTTATGGATTTGGAAAAGAAAATGAAGGGCGGCGAGGAAAAGCCACTCGCCGTCGTTTACAGAGGAAGCTATGAGGACACCCCCGAGGTGCGCTCTCTTCGGATAGAGGAGGGCATCGAGGAAATAGCCGAGAATGCCTTTCGCGACTTTCTCTTGCTTGAGGAAATCTATCTTCCGAAGAGCCTCAGAAGGATTTCCGCCTCTGCCTTTTCGGGCTGTAAAAATCTCAAAAGGGTGGTTATGGAGAAGGGTATTACAGAGATACTCGACGAGGCGTTTTTCGCCTGCTCCTCGCTCACCGAGGTAATTATGCCCGATACCGTGTCGAGAATTGGCGAGGGCTGCTTTGAGGGCTGCGCCTCGCTCACGCGGGTCAGGCTCTCCGAGTCGCTCCTTATGATAGGCTCGGGCGCGTTCGCCTTTTGCTTTAATCTCACCGAGATTACCGTCCCCGATAGCTGTGTACTCGTCGAGTTCAATGCCTTTGCGAATTGCTTTGCGCTTGAGGCGGTCAAGCTCTCGGACAATATGGGGCTTATCGACGAGTCGACCTTCGAGGGCTGTCGCTCGCTGAAGACGGTGGAAATGCCGGCAAGGCTTGTCAAGATAGGCAGAAGAGCATTCAAGGACTGCGCCTCGCTCGAGCAGATAATCCTGCCCGTAGCCTTAAAGACCATTGGCTTTGACGCCTTTGCGGGCTGCTCGTCGCTTCGTCGAATTGCGATACCGAAGGATATACGCGAGCTTGAGGACGAGGACATCTTCGGCGCGTGCGACGCCCTTTCTGAAATTTCCTTTGGCGGCAGCCGCGAGGCATGGGAGATGCTCTGTCATGGCAGGTCGCTCACGGTGGAGCGCTCCGACGCGACGCTCTCGACGCCGAGGGTTATATTTTTGGACTTGAAAAATGAAGTATAAGTGCCTTGTTTTAGACCACGACGATACCGTCGTTGCCTCGACGGCGTCGATACATTTTCCCTGCTTCGTCGAGTATCTTTCAAAATACCGCCCCGAAATCAAGGATAACTACGACGTCGACAGCTATTTTAAAAAGAACTTCGACCCCGGCATACTCTCGCTTCTTTCCGACGAGGTCGGACTCTCGGAGGCAGAGATAGCCCACGAGGGCGAGTATTGGCGCGAGTACGTAAAGGGACACATTCCGCGCGCCTACGACGGAATCGGCGAAATAATCGACGAATATTTAACACGGGGCGGCACCATCTCTGTCGTTTCGCACTCATACCGCGAATATATCGAGCGCGATTATCGCGAAAACGGGCTTAAAATGCCAACTTTAGTTTACAGTTGGGATATAAATCCGGAGCATAGAAAGCCCTCGCCCTACGCCCTCTTTGATATTATGAAGCGGCTCTCGCTCTCGCCCTCGGAAATTCTCGTCGTTGACGACCTGAAGCCCGGCTACGATATGGCAAGGGCGGCAGGCTGTGACTTTGCCGCGGCAGGCTGGGCGTACAATATCCCCGAAATCGAAGCCTTTATGCGCAAAAACTGCGACTTCTATCTCCCAACCGTAGCATCTCTCGGCGAGCTTTTATTTAATTAATGCGCTCTTGTTTAGTTAAAAATGAAAGGCTAAAAAGAAACGGTCACGGAACTCCGTGACCGTTTTGCTATATCTGAAGTAAGTTTTTTAAGAGCTCAAATGATTCCATTTTCGGACAGGATTTTTATAAACTCATTCGAAATAGTCCAAACTCGAAAATCAGGCAAGGATAGATACCATTGACCGTCGACGCATACAAAATCCAAAGAAGTTTTTATTCGCGGACATTGTTTTGAGTACAGAACCACTTCAATCGGATTTGAGAAATAGAAATGATCTTGTTCAGAAGCAAAAATATCTTCCCAAACGATTTCTACGTCTGTGTTTTCTATTACAAACGTATCCTTTAAATAATTATAATCTTCTCTTAGGAAAAAGCTATCATAACTTTGAAGCGAATATATGAAAAGCGGATTTTCCGATTTGTCGGAATAAAACCTCGTGCTAAAAGGAAAGCTGTAATACCAGCCTAATTCAATATCATTTTCGTTTGCAATTCCATAATATTCTGTTGCGGTAAAAATGGCTGCTTCATAATATATATTTTCTTGGTATAATAAGCACTTTCCGTTATTCTTTTCGATGAAAGTTATATTTTCGTAAGTTGTACAGGAACTGAAAGAAAACAAAATACTGGATATCATTAGAATTATAGCAATAAATTTTTTCATAATTTAGTCTCCGTTTCATAATGTTGAAGAAGAGCTTTTTTCGTTGCCCTCTCCGTCGGCTACACCTTATCCGTCGCGTTCCGCGCCACCTTCTCCTCTAGGAGAAGGCTTTTTTGCTTTGTCCCTAGAGGTAGTGTAGCGGTGCTTTTTGGCGTTTATATAATTTCGAATTATCTTTTTGAATGTAAAAATTGACATTTCGAAGAATATGTGATATAATAAACTCGCTACACATCTTAATATACCTTTACAAAGGGAATACTATTTCGGTAAAAATGTATTCTCTCCCCTTTGTTATGGGTAGGATGTGTAGCAACATTGAGAGGTGCGTTTTTCGGTGCGTCTCTCAATGGGGCGCACCTTTTTAATTTTAAGAAAGGGGGGACACGATGCATTTCCCGAGGATAAGGGACGTTCGCGAGGACTGCGACAAAACGCAGAAGGAAATTGCCGATTTGCTATACATAACTCAGCAGCAATACTGTCTTTATGAAAACGGAAAGCGTGAGATTCCCGTAAGCTATCTGCGCTCTCTCGCAAAATTCTACGGCGTCAGCGCCGATTATCTTCT
>JAZSIJ010000045.1:0-7128 GCA_045533755.1 Eubacteriales bacterium
GATTGTTTCTGCGTCACTTACGTCAACGTTTTTACACGCTAATAACAAGTCCCAAATAGGCACAAGTTTCAAACTAAGTCGGATCGTGGCCATGTCGTGCTGTGAGCCAAGGAGTTGAATCCAGTGGTTGTCTTCCTAAGACCGCTTGGCCTCCGACTTGTGTATTAGCGTTTTTTGCGATTGTTTCTGCGTCACTTACGTCAACGTTTTTACACGCTAATAACAAGTCCCAAATAGGCACAAGTTTCAAACTAGAATCCACCAATATCTCGCTGTTTGTGTTATTTATTTTTTCAAAGAATTCGTTTACAGATCCGAAATCCCCGCCTTTGTTACTCCATTCAATCAGACCATATGCACCATATGAATATCCATAAGACGAAGCTTTTGCACCTTGTTGTTGTACAGTAGAGTCTTGAGATGTTTTACCTGTAACATCACCTTCGATGTTAATCAACCCACTATATCCAGCGTTTACTGACACTTCAACATTAGTTTCCACTGATTCGCTGAAGGCATACGAAAAGGTTTCGTTATTATATGTAGTCATAGCTCCTCCACCGGAATTATAACCAACTACAATGTGTGTACCATATTTATTTATAAAGTTCTCGATAGTTATAGAACCGCCTAAATTTTTAACATCTTCGATAAATTGCATATCAAGAGCTTCTTTTTCCCACATCTCTTTCATATGAGATTGTAAGTTCATATAGGAATATGATATCTTCTTGTTTGCCTTTAAAACAGCATATTCAGACATAGTCTCTGTAGAAGAAGAGGATTTTTCGGTAATTCCCATTTTCTCTTTTGCTTCAAGTGAAAACAATTTTATTTTAGAACTCATACTGATGCTACTGCTCATAGAATTACTCTGATTTTTCAAATATGAATTCATATCTTTGACATATGTATAACTATAAGATGCTTCTGCGCCGGTAGTTCGCTCGGCATTGACATAGTCCACGAATGAGCTTTTAAATATATCTCCTTTACTAGTTAAATGACTACTGGTAAGTGCTTCCGAACCTAACAAATTATATCCACTTCCAAGCAAATCAAAATCATCATATGTTTCCAGCCTTGTTGTATCAGCAGCAAATACACTTATTGCAGAAAAAGGCATCAGCAAAAACACCATAACGGTGGCGAGAAGTGCAGAGAGCATTCTTGCAGATAAAGATTTTTTCATTTTTCTCTCCTTTTATTCAATAGTAATTTTGCCGTTTACAACGTCGAAGGAGACGTTCGTCTCGGTGATATCGTAGACGTTATTGGGGTCGTAGGTGAGCGAGATATCGCAGTCGCCGGCAACGGCAGATGCCGAAACGTCGAAGCTCAGGGTAGCAAAGACCCAGTCTCCCTCGGAATCTGCGGTACCGTTGAACCAATTGAGAACTACGGGGCTGCCGTAGGTCTGCGGCTGCTGTGACATTCCGCCTATCGCAGAATTGTATTCTATAGAGGTCAGCGTGAGTCCCTCTGCGTAGGTCACGATGAGATTAAGCGAGGCTATGCCGGGATTCTTCTTCAATGCTACTGTTATCTCAATGCCGGTATCGCCTGCCTGTGCGGTAGCTCTTGAGATTACTATCGTCGGTTCGGTGTACTCGGGGGCGGGCGGGGTAGGCTCGGTCTTGAAGTGCATGGTTGCGCCGGTGAGAGCGCTGTTGCCGCTGCCAAGCTCAACGTTAGCGCTCCACTCTGCTTCGGTGCCGTCGTAATAAACGTCGGTGAGAGACGTGCAGCCGTTGAAGGCTCTTCTGCCTATGTAGGTTACGGTAGACGGAATGCTTACGCTGGTTATTGGCTCGCCCTCAAAGGCATTCGCGTCAATTTCGCTGACGGTATCACCGTCAAGCGCAGTCGGGGGGATGACTATATCGCTATCGGTGCAATCACCAATTCCGACGAGAATGCAGCTTCCGTCGCCGCTAGACTCGAATTCAAGTCCCTCGGAATATCTCGTTCCCTCTCCGTAGACGGCGGTATAGGTGTTGTTCTCTGCTTTCACCGTAAGGGCGAAGCTTGCGGTAGTCGAGACGCTACTGCCCGACTTATCCGACCAATAGGCGAAGGGAGTTCCTGCCGAATCGGTCGCGGGGGCGGTCAGGGTAACGCTATCATTCTCGAGATAGAAGCCGGTGTCCGTGCCGTCGGTAAGTGTGCCGCCCTCGACGGTTATCTTATAGAACCTTGAGGTTGCAAGACGGTCGGTTTTATAGTCGAAGTATTTTTGCGCGCCTGCACCGTAGAGTAGCATACCCTCGAGCATCTCCTTGAGGTTTGCGTCGGTGGTTGCCGTTCCGGTGTAGCCGAGCTTGTTATAGGCGTAACGGAGGACGCTGTATTTTGTGATGCCGCTGTATACCGGTTCGCCGTCAAGTTCGGCGTATGCTCTGACGTATATATCGTCGGTCATATTCTTCGCGTAGATTTTAGTGTACTTAAACTTCTTGCAGGCTACGCCGTCAATGGTTTCATCGGCGTAGGAGGTAAGCTCTGCGTTTTCTGTACCCTTAACGTACTCGTCGGCACTTGTCTTGGGGCTGGTCCAGACGAGGAGCTTAACGCTCTGCATATCGACGTTATCACCCGATACGGCAAAGACGGGATAAACCGAATCCTCAAACGAGAGGTTTGCCGCCTCAATTTTCAGCGCGGGCTCGTTCTCGCTTGCCGATACCGCAAAGGGTACTGCCAAAAGCAATGCGAGCGTCAAAGCAAGTAAAACAATCTTCGTAATTTTTTTCATTTTCTTTCTCCTTTTGATTTTTCAAAGTTGCGTGTGCCTTCTCCTTGAGGTAGCGTAGCGGCGCGAGAGTGTTAGAAAACAGTTGATAACTGTTTTCCCTCGAGCGTGACCGAGCCCGCAGGCGAGACGGCTCCTGCGCAGCAGGTGGTGAGGTGTAGAATGCGAAGCATTCGTGCTTTATCAAAGCAATGGATAACGCCGTCTCACGACGGCTACACCTCATCCGTCGCGTTCCGCGCCACCTTCTCCTCAGAGGAGAAGGCTATCACATTTCCTTGTCCCACTCTGCCTCGGGGATATCCGGGTCAAAGGTGGGTGAGGCGGTTATTACGTCTGTCGTGCCGAGCTTTATTATCTCGGCTTTTGCCGGGGTGTAGATTTGTTTGTCTTCCATTCAGATTCTCCTTTGTACCAATATTTTGGTATGAAAGTATTATACACGCATTTTATTGGTTTGTCAAGGTGGTTATACTAATTTCATGGTACAATGTACTAAAAATATAGTATGTGGTGTGGAGGATAAACCGATGTTCAACAGAATCAAAGACCTTCGAGAAGACAGGGATATGCGGCAGAGCGATTTGGCGAGGGAAACCGGCATTGACCAACGTACTATATCCAATTATGAGACGGGAAAAACTGCGCCCGATGCCTACGCTCTGATAAAGCTTGCAGATTTTTTTGACGTATCTATTGATTATCTGGTCGGCAGAGCCTCTATCGATGCCTCTAGCGAGAACAAGAAAAACAAAATCATCGACAGAATAAAGGACGAGCTCGACGAGCTCAAAAAATATTAAAAGGGACTGCAAAGCAGTCCCTTTTCGTTTATGTGGTTATGAATTATCTATGCGTTGCTACGCTTTTTTGCTTGGGGGTGTGTGCGATTTCCGCCTTTAGCGTATCTACGTCGGTTCTGCCGAGGTGGTTACACCTTTCGCAGAGCTCGGCGGCTACCTCGTCGCGCGATTTGCCGTCACGAAGGAGCTCGGAGACCATTACAGGCTTATCAAAGATATATCTTCTTTCGCTCTTCTTATAGTAGGCGACAGAGATGGGGAAATCGATGTCGTGGCGCAGGCAAATCTCGCCCATCATAAGAAATCCGCCATGGAAGCCCTCAAGCTCGTCGAGGTAGCCATTAGTCGAATCCTCGGGGAAAATGACGAGGCTGTGACCGCGCTCGAGCGCTATCATACTCTGGCTTATTGTAGTGCGGAACTGTATGTCGGTGTAGGTCGAAATCAGGTTAAGTCCGCTGTAGAACATACAGGTAAGCGGCGACGCAATCAGGCAAAAGAGGCGGGCAAGGTGGATATTCCAACGCTTTTTCTCGTGATAGAACACCCTTGACTGATATTTATAGAGGTTAATAAGCCCCGAGTTCATCTGCCACGCGCCCCAGAATCTGAAGGGCAGTCCGCTGTAAAGCTCGAGCGCGAGGGGTGCTGCCGTGCCAACGTGGTTTGAAACTATGACCGTTCCCGCGGGTAGCTCTCCGCCGAGATAGACGAACTCCGAGGGCTTCACAAACCATCTCATTATTGCTTTTAATATGCCAAATCCGCGGCGGCGGAGTCTCTTTATCTTTTTAAGGTTTTTATTTTTCATAACATTCTCCAAAAAAATTGACAAGTAAACTTTATCCTCTCAATTATACTACTTTTCTGGGGAAATATCAATACTTTTTCATAAAAGTTAAGCATTTAGTAACAAAAACCGCGATTTCCCGACTAAAAACCGCGGCAAAGCATGGGGTGCTTTTAATATATACTCTTTGACGGTGAGACTCCCATTATCCTTTTGTATGTCCTTGAAAAATACGAGAGGCTTTCAAATCCGCTCTCAATTGCCGCCTCGGTCACACTTTTCCCTTCACCTATCATCATCTGCGCCTCTTTGCAACGGAGAATGTTTATATATTCAAATACGGTTTGTCCCGTCATGCGCTTGAATTCTCTCACGAGGTGAAATTTCGTTATGCCGCAAAGCGCGGCTATTTCTTCAAGGGAGATTTTGCGCGTGTAATTGCCGTTGACATACTCAATAGCCCTCTTGACGTAAAGCTCGGACTGCGATGCGGCGTCGGAACCCGTTTTAACGGGCGCAGAGTGCCTCTCGGTGATATCTATTAAGAGCGCAAGCATTGCAGCCCTTACTTTTACGGTATTCAGAGGAGTGGGGTGGCCGGAGTATTCCTTCATTCTCTCTAGGGCGTTCATAAATGCATCGCGTGTGGCATCGTCACGAAAGCGCTCGGTAAAGTGAAACGCCGTGGTATCTATACCGTTTTCCCTGCAAAAGCTTTCGTCAATAATGGTAAAATTGTAGCCTATTCCCACGTCGCTGTAAAGCCTGTGCAGAGCTCCCGAATTTACAACGACAATATCGCCCGGGGAAAGAGGCAAATGCTCCTTTCCGTACTGTATAGCTCCCGAACCGAGCGTGATTACTATAATTTCAATGTTACTGTGCCAGTTGGTTGGCGCTAAATAATTATTCTCCGCTCCGTCAAATCTGAACGGACAGAGCTTATCCTTTTTTATGCCGGTATGATGCTCGTAGCGTACTGACATTGCTTTCGCCTCCAAAATGTCAATATAGTTAAATTTTTTATCAAGATAGTGCTTGAAAAGCGCTATGCATATATTCTATAATAGAATCAAGAAAAAGTCAATATTTTTCAAAAACAAATCTTAGGAGAAACGGCAAAATGAAGATTTTAGCAATAGGCGCTCATCAGGACGACAACGAATTCCGCGTTGGCGGAATGGCGGCAAAATGGGTGAAGGCGGGTCACGAGGTACGCTTCCTCAGCCTTTGCAACGGCTGCGGAGGTCACCACATAATGACTCCCGAGGAAACCACAAGGACGAGAGCAAAGGAGAGTGCCGCGGTTGCCAAGTATCTCGGAATACGCTACGATATTTGGGACATTGACGACTGCACGCTGATGGCTGACCTCGAGACGAGAAACAGGCTTATCAGATACATAAGAGAGTTTTCTCCCGACCTCATAATCTCGCACAGAACGAACGACTATCACGCAGACCACAGAGCCGCAGGTCAGCTTGTGCAGGACGCCTCCTACATTCTGACGGTTCCGAACACCTGCCCCGACGTCCCTGCTATGAGATTTATGCCGGTTATCATATACAATGAGGACAAATTCAAGAATCCCGACTTTGATGCCACCTACGTTATTGATACAGACGACGAGATTGATACCAAGCTCCACATAGCCTCTCTCAACGTATGTCAGGTGTACGAGTGGCTTCCCTACACTCACGGTGACGTCGTGCCCGAGGGAGAGGCAGAACGCTTTGAGTGGCTCAAGGGTATGAACATCACCGAGGACACCACCGACGAGGAAATCCTCGCGAGCAAGAGCTACGGCTACGCCGTCAGGTATGCAAAAACCGCGGCACGCTTCCGTGACAAGCTCATAGAGCGCTACGGGCTTGAGCGCGGCTCTAGGGTTCGCTATGCAGAGGCGTTTGAGCTCTGCCCCTACGGCGGTCAGCCCACCGAGGAATTTAACAAGGCACTGTTCGGCTTATAATTTTAAAAAATAAAACAAGCGCATCGCTATCTGCGGGCGCGCTCTCTGATGGAGGTAAGTGATGAAAATAGGACTTTTTATTGATATACAGGATGATTTTGAGAGAGAGATTCGCCACGCAAAAGAGCTTGGCTTCGATTTCGGTCAGCTCGTAATATGGGATATGGATTTCTATACCGACGAGAATCTTGAGAAGCTTAAAAGCTTACTTACAGAGCTCAATTTTACCGTAACAGATATTTGGTGCGGTTGGTCTGCCCCTGTTGTATGGAAGTACCCCGAAATGTATTCAACCATCGGTCTTGTTCCAAAGCAATATCGCGAAAAAAGACTTGCAGAGCTTAAACGGGGCGCGGAATTTGCCTATAAGCTTGGAGTAAAAAGCGTAATAACCCATACCGGATATATCCCCGACGACCCCGCCGCAGAGGCTAGGGTTGGCGTAGTGGAAGCCTTGAAGGAGCTCTGCTCCGAGCTTAATGAACGAGGTCAGACCTTCTCGTTCGAAACGGGAGAAGAGCTGCCTGTCACGCTTGGTATGATGATAAGCGAAATTGGTCTTCCAAACGTAGGAATAAACTTCGACCCTGCCAATTTTATAAGCGGCGGCAGAGCCAATCCGTGCGATGCTATGGAGCTTCTCGGCTGTCGTGTGACGGGAATACACGCAAAGGACGCAGTCCCCCCGAAATTCGGCAACGCAAAAGGAACTCAGGTACAGATAGGCGAGGGACGTGTTGATTTTGAGGGACTTCTCGTTCGTCTGCGCGATGCGGGCTACAAGGGGGATATAGTTATTGAGCACGAGATG
>JAZSIJ010000092.1:0-19507 GCA_045533755.1 Eubacteriales bacterium
ATTGGCATCCGCAAGACGGTCGGTATTTTTTTCACCGTAAACCTGTGCACACGAGCCGTATATGAGCATGCGGGATATCATATGCTTAACGTCAGAGGAAAGCTCGACGCCACCCTCAATCTTGCCAAGAATTTTATACGAGTAATCAAGAACGCTGTTCTTATGCGTCTTGCCTGCAACTATCTCTGTGTCTGAAGCTTTTACGTAGGGGGTAGCGTAAACGTCAACCGTCATTTCAGCCGCAGAAAGCCCCGAGAAATCGAAAACGGCATATTCTTTTCCATAGATAGTAGACTGTCCCTCGTATTTCGCCTCGTAAACCGTATCCGAAGCAGGGTCAGCCTTTCTGACCTTGACTCCGATAATGTCGGCAATATTCGCGTCTGCCGAAAGACCGGTTACCTCCACGGCGTATTTTATCGAAACATTGCTTTTGTAGGATAAATTGTGATACTTGATCTCCGCCGTCGGCTCCTCGCTCGCAAGTGAGGCTATTCCAAACGAAATCACCGTCGCAATAAGCGCTATAATGACCGCTGCAAAAATTATGCGTTTTTTCATACCGAACCTTTTCTCCTGTTTAAAGTCGTTTTTATAGTCGCGTAAAACCCATTTTGGGGGAATCATTTGAGTAAAATGGGTAAAAGTTATATAAATATTTTATAGTAACCGGAGAGCCTTGTCAATACGCAAATAAATGTAAAACATTAAAACTAAAGCCCACCCGGCACATTTCACAAAAACGAGTGGATTTTGCCGAAAACTGCATTTTCAAAGACCTGCGGCTTCATACTATAATTGAAAAAGCGGGCGGTCTCTTCTTGGAGACCGCCCTTTTAATCATGCGTTTATTTAGTTTAATTTGCAGGAGTAATTGTAACGTTGCCCGCAGGTGCTGTGAAGGTGAGAAGTCCGCCCTCCTCGGTTGCGGTTGCCGTACCGTAGGATACACCGCCAACCGTTATGCTCCAATTGCCCGCAGCAACGCCCGAAACGTAGTAGCTCATCTCGCCGCTGCCGGAAACGGTAAAGGTAAGCGAGGTGCTAACCTCGGTTCTCGAGGTTGCGAACACTGCCGCAATATTGCCGAAGGTTCCGCCGCTTACATTGCTGCCCGTTACCTTGCTTACAGAGGGTGCAGCCTTCGTCTGTCCCGCATCGGTAACATAAAGCACGTTCATAAACGTAGCCTTCTTCGCGTTTGCTGTGGAGTATATCTCAATTCTTCCCCAGTGTCCGTCGTCCACCTTTTCGGGATTCGGGTTTTGAAGCGGCACCATCTGTTGTCCGTTGACAAGATAATTTTTCGAGTTTATTCTGTCATAGTTGCCGTCGGCATCGTAAACTCTGCCGCCGCACTCTCTGAACGCTACGTTGTCCGAAAGAGAGGTAAGCACAAGGCGTCCGTCGCCGTTCTCGGTTGTTATGGTATTGCCGCTTATCGTAGGTGCATCAGACGAGGTTATCTGAAGCAGGAAGCGCTTCTCATAGCTTGCCGAGTCGGACTCAACGTCGTCGTAAACGAAGAATGCCATCGGGAAGTCTTCGTTTCCGGTATAGACGGTAAGCATTCTTCTGCCGACATATTCAACCGAGCTTGTGTGATAAGCCGAGGTAATATCGCCCGCGATGTATGCGTAGAGAGGCGTAGTCTCTGCCGTGTCGGAGTATCCGTGCTGTCTGCCGGTTACAGTGCCCGTGTAGGTATTGGAGTTTGAGTTCCATATCGCCAAGTTATTAGACTCGGTGTGTCTTATCTGACCGCCGGAATAATATCCGTCATCAACCGAATTTTTAAGCCACGAATTGTAAATTATCAGGCCGTTATGAGATATAGTTGCATCGTGATAGTATTTCGTATAAACGTGTCCGTCGTTGTTATAGCAGCCTCCGTCGCTCGTGAGCATACCCTTGTAGTAAATTTCAAACGTACCCGAGTCCATGTGCTCGTGACCTGCGGTTGAGCGCTCCTTAATCTTCATAAAGGCAGCCGCCGAATTTTCGTCACCCCAAGCCTCGCGGATGGTATACTGACCGAGAGGCGAGCCGTTGTACTTGATGAGCTCCATTTTCTCGTATCTGTTATCCGATGCCTCAAGGTCGCAAAGTCCGCGCAAAACCATGTAGTCGGTATAAGATATAACGTGGCCTTGGCCTGTGAATGGGCCGTCTTTTGGAAGTCCTGTATCCGTGTAGTAAGTATCAATTAAATACTCTGCCATAGCCAGCATATCCTCATCACCATAGAGATAAGCCACCATATAGGCGTGGATTCTGTTATCATACTGTGGATAGAGGTCGACATGAGCGTTAGCGTCGCCGTCGGTGAAGGTGTATCCGGGCGCAACCTCGTAGTTAAAGAGACCCCAGATAGCGTCCTTGAGCCCCTCGCCAAAGGGATTTTCGCCTGCCGCAACCTTTAAAATCCACGCCGCATAGAGCGAAGGAATATTTCTCGTGCCGGCATAGCCTGTGCCCTGGAAGGTCATATCCGACTGGAAATAATACTCACGAATGGGAAGGAAATCGTTGTAAATTCGTCCGCCGATATACTCGTACCAAGAGGGAATCTCATCGTATATAGCGACCGAGAAGGCAAGATAGTCACGGAAAATCTGATACTCGTTGCCGTGTCCTGCTATGGGGCTCTGTCTTGCAGGCGGGAATCCAACCTCCATTTTCGAATAGAATGCCTTTACACCGTAGGGATCGCGACAGAGGCAGTTCTCAACACCCGCAATAAGCTGAATCTTGTCGGTTTCGGTAAGAAGGTCGTAGCACCAGTCGTAAACGAGCGCTGCCGTGTACATAGTATATCCGTAGTTACGGCACATATCATTTTTTCCAACCGTGCCCGTTTCTACATTCGCGTCACCGCCGGAGCTACTGTTAGGAATACGTATGATGTCAAGCGATCTTATATAATTCTTCATATAAAGTATCGCCTGATAGCCGTAATATTCATCCTCGTAGATAAGATAAGCTAGTGCCAACGCCTGAATAGACTGAAGCATGCCGTTGCTCTCGTTTTCCGTTTCATCTCCGGTAAGCTCATCGAGAACAAATTCGTCGTTAATCCACGCCTGCTGTATATGCTCAAGATAATAGGTGAAATTAGTGTTGCTGTAATCGTCCTCCTTGAACTTTTGTCTAATCAAAGGAAGAGTATCGTTTGTGAGAAGAAGACGCGGGTGCTCATCATTGAGAGCAGGTGCGGAAACCGTATTTTGGGTATGGTCGTAGATGTATTCCGCAGAATGCCACTGTATCTCGCCCACCTCAGCAAACATATCGGTGGTATAGTCGCTGAAGAGATTGACTAGGGGGTTCGTTGAGGTGCCGGTCGTTATGCGCTCGTTCCAATATCCCTGAAGGTTTTTAAGTTCCTCGCGCTGCGCCTCGACGCGACCCTCGTAGTATGCAGCCTCGCTGCTTCTGTCCACTCTCCAACCGGCATAAAGCGTAATGTTGCCGGTCGTTCCTGCCGTTATTTCGGAGATTCTCGTGGTTTCATTAAGGTCAGCGGTGGTATACCAGCTCACGAAAACGTAGTTCGTCTTCGTAGGCAAGGGGAGCGTAACCGAAGTTCCCGCCTCGTATTTGCTCGGAGCGCCCGAAGGAAGCGTACCGCCGTTTAACACGTAGGTTATGTTGTACTCTACCTTGTTTATCTTCCACTTTGCATAAAGGGTGTATCCGCCCATAGCGTTTGCAGGTATCGCGGAAATCTTCGTGCTCTCGGCAAACGAGGAGGAGGTGTACCAGCCTAAGAACGTATAGCCGTCCTTCGTAGGCTCGGGGAGCGTAAAGGCGCTTCCGTACACGTAATTACTCCAAGAGCCCGAAGGAAGCGTGCCGCCGTCGAGTACGTATTTTATGCTCGTATCCACCTCAAAAACGGCGGTATAGGTTTCATTTGCCTCTCCTACCGTAACGGTAAGGGTGGAATTAGTTCCAACGAACGCACCCGCAGAGTTCTTCCAGCCCTTAAATATGTATCCTGCTTCTGTTTCCTTCGCAGTCAGCGTAACGGTATCGCCGACTTGATAAAGACCGCTGTTAAATCCGTCGGGAAGCGTACCGTTCACTGCTTTTATCTGGTAGTAATCGGCGTTTGCAAGACGGTCTGTATTGCTCTCGCTGTAAATCTGCACCTTCGCGCCGTATACGAGCATATAGGATATTAGATTCTTGACGTCGTCGGAAATCTCGACGCCTCCCTCAATCCTGCCAAGAATTTTATACGAATAGTCAAGGATGCTGTTCTTATGCATCTTGCCCATAACGGTCTCGGTATTCGAGGTTTTTACGTATGGGGTTGCATACACGTCAAGTGCCATCTCGGTTGCCGAAAGCGAAGAAAAGTCAAAGATGGCGTACTCTTTTCCGTAGACAGTAGACTGTCCCTCGTACTTTGCCTCGTAAACCGTATCCGACGCAGGGTCGCCCTTTCTGACGGCAACTCCGACAACGTCGGCAATATTCGCGTCCTCTGAAAGACCGGTTACCTCAACAGCGTATTTTATCGAAACATTGCTTTTGTACGATAAATTGTGATACTTGATCTCCGCTGTCGGCTCCTCACTCGCAAGCGACGCTATTCCGAAGGAAATAGCCGCCGTCAAAAGTGCAAGAACCACTACTGCAAAAATTATGCGTTTCTTTGTTTTCGACATTTTTTCTCTCCTATGCTCTTTTTGTTCTAAAATTGTAAAATCTTTCGTGCTTGTGATTTTAAGCTTTGCTCAAAGAAAGCCTTATGGCGCTTAATCTGACAGTCTAAACCGATGTAAGCCATAAAAACAGCCGTCAATCAATATCAACCCAAAAGCCCTGCGAAGTTCCCGGGTCTTTTGCGGGTGACGTCGCTATAACATCAATCACTTCTGTTTTGATAATCTCTGTTTGGGGCCTTTCATAAACCCTCTTTTTGTTTCCTATGACCGTTCACCTCATCCTTGTTAAATAATGGTTATGCGAATATTTTACAACAATTGTGTCGATTTGTCAATACATTGCTTTGAATTTAAATATTGAAATTAATATTTTAAGAAACACTGCACAAAAAACACATTCTTGTTTTGGGCACATTGCAAAAAAAGAGTGTAAAGAACGCTTTTTTAAAAAACACTTGACAAAGGTGTTGGTTTCGGGTATAATTCTCTTAGAAGGCTATGACCGGAAGGAGTAGCGGTGCTCAGGAGCATTCCAGAGATGAGGCGTTTGGTGCGAGCCTCAAGCTCCCCGCCGTGAAGCAGTCCGCGAGCCGCGGAGAGAACCAGAGAACCTAAGTAAATTCCGACGGGTGCGCCCGTTAAAGCGCAGGAGTCTTTTTGGACTCGCAGAGGGGAGTGCCGCGAGGCGATCCCGAAACCGCAGTGGTATCACGTTAACTTCGTCTGCGGCGACACTTGGTGTCGCCGCGGGCTTTTTATTTTTTATCAAGGAAAGGAACGAAAAAATGGACAAGAAAATTTTGAAGCTTCTCGAAAAGGACGCAAGAATAGAGGTAAAGGACATCGCCGCCATCACGGGCAAGAGCGAGTGCGAGGTAAAAAACGAAATAAAGACGCTTGAGAACGACGGAATAATTCGTGGCTACAAGGGCGTCATCGACTGGGAGCGCGTTGAAACTGACGCTGTCAGCGCAATAATAGAGCTGAAGGTAGTGCCCGCAGCAGGACTCGGCTTCGAGGAGGTCGCGGCAAGAATAGCAAAATACCCCGCCGTCGAATCGGTTTATCTTATGTCAGGCGCTTGTGACCTTATCGTCACGGTCAAGGGCAGAACCTTCCGCGAGGTTTCCGACTTTCTCTCAAAGGAGCTTGCGCTCATTGATTCGGTAACCTCAACCGCAACGCAGTTCATTATGCGCAAATATAAGGAATTCGGAGTTGAGCTTGTGAGTGACGAGGTCGACGAAAGGGGCAATTTCTCCTTATGATAAATTACAACAAAATTCTTTCCCAAGTGGTGACGGATATGAAGCCGTCGGGAATAAGGAAGTTTTTTGATATTGCAAATTCAATGGAGGGCGTTATATCGCTCGGCGTCGGCGAGCCCGACTTCAGAACGCCCTGGCAGATAAGAAATGCAGGCATACGCTCGCTTGAGCGCGGAAGCACGCGCTATACGGCAAATCGCGGTCTTATGGAGCTTTGCTGTGAAATATCGAAATACGTGTCACGAAAATACGGCGTAGAGTACGCCCCAAAGGACGAGGTGCTCGTGACCGTCGGCGGCTCGGAGGCTATCGACGCGGCTATCCGAGCTATAACGAACCCCGGCGACGAGATAATTATCCCTCAACCGAGCTACGTCTGCTACGAGCCTATGACAAGGCTTGCGGGCGGAGTTCCTGTTATCGTGAACACCAAGGCAGAAAACGACTTTAAGCTCACCCCGTGTGAAATTAAAGCGGCTATCACACCGAAAACCAAGGCGATAATTCTTCCCTACCCCTGCAACCCTACGGGTGCTATTATGGAGCGAGGCGACCTCGAGGCGCTCTACGAGGCTATACGCGACACCGATATAATAGTCATCTCCGACGAGATATACGCAGAGCTTACCTTCTCGGACGCGCCTCACGTCTCGACGGCGGCTATCGAGGGTATGCGCGAGAGAACTATACTGATTAACGGCTTCTCAAAGGCGTTCTCTATGACGGGCTGGCGTCTTGGCTATGCCTGCGCGCCGCGCGAGATTCTCTCGCAGATAACCAAGATACACCAATACGCTATAATGTGCGCGCCGACGACCTCACAGTATGCTGCAATAGAGGCTCTTCGCTCCTGTGAGGACGACGTTGCGAGAATGCGCGAGGAGTACAATGACAGGCGCAAAATCATAGTTTCGGGCTTCAACGAGCTTGGACTTACCTGCCGCGAGCCGAAGGGCGCATTTTACGCCTTCCCCTCTATTAAATCGACGGGTATGACGAGCGAGGAATTCTGCGAAAAGCTCCTTCAGTCAAAAAAGGTCGCAGTCGTCCCCGGCACAGCCTTTGGCGAGAGCGGTGAGGGCTTTGTCAGAGCCTCATACTGCTACTCGATAGACCACATCAAAGAGGCGCTCCTCCGCATTGGCGAGTTTCTTGAGGAATTGAAATAATCCAAGCAATTTAATTACAAAAAGCGCACCGCGAAATCGCGGTGCGCTCCTCTTTTTTGTAAACTTTAGTTTGCTTTTTGGGATAGTTAAGCCTTCTCGACCGAGATGGTTACGTTCTCGCCGTTTATGTTCCATTCCTTCGAGAACTCGAGGGGCGTGTTAAATAAAACGTCCTTGGCAAGCGTTTCGTCGGCGATTTCCGCGGCGTTGCGCTCTGCAATTTTCTCGATGTCGGCGTTACCCGAGAAGGAGATGCGGATATTGTCCATAACCTCAAAGCCGGAGTCCTTACGCATCGTCTGAATCTTAGAGATTATCTCGCGGACGTTACCCTCCTCGATAAGCTCGGGGGTAAGATTCTTGTCGATAACCACGGTGATGCCTCTGTCGCCGAGCGACTCAAAGCCCTCCTTTTTCGTCATCTCGATAAGGAGGTCGTCCTTTGTGAGAGAGACGTCTGCATCGGGAATATCCAGCTTCAATACTCCGCTTGCCTCAAGCTCATCCATAGCGGCGTTGCCGTCGAGCGACGAGAGAATATTCTTAATCTGACCAAGGTACTTGCCGTATTTAGGTCCTACGGTACGAAGCTGGGGCTTGAAGCTGTAGGTGGTGAAATCACGAACCGAATCGGTGAACTCAACCGACTTGACGTTAAGCTCCTCTGCGATAACTGCAATAAAGCTATCGTCGGGAGTCTTGTCAGCCTTAACGTACATCTTCGCGACGGGCTGGCGGTTCTTGATGGCAGCGGCGTTACGGCAGGCTCTGCCGAGAACTACGACGTCAACGACCCCGTCCATATTCTCCTCGAGCGCCTTGTCTATCATAGACTCGTCGGCTACGGGATAATCGCAAAGGTGTATCGACTCGGGCGCGGTCTTATCAACCGAGCAGACGAGATTTCTGTAAATATCCTCAGTCATAAACGGAATCATAGGCGCGGAAGCCTTCGCAAGAGTTACAAGACAGGTGTAGAGCGTCATATAGGCGTTCACCTTATCCTCGGGCATATCCTTTACCCAGAATCTCTCACGGCTGCGGCGTACGTACCAGTTGGAAAGCTCGTCAACGAAGCCCTCAAGCACGCGGGTCGCCTCGGTGATTTTGTATGCATCGAGGTAATTATCCACCGACTTTACCGCCGAGTTGAGCTTCGAGAGAATCCACCTATCCATTACCGAGAGGCTGTTCTTATTAAGGGTATATTTCGTGGGGTCGAAGCCGTCTATGTTTGCGTATAGAACGTAGAACGCGTAGGTGTTCCAGAGAGTGCCCATAAACTTTCTCTGTCCCTCGATAACCGCCTCGCCGTAGAAGCGATTGGGAAGCCATGGTGCAGAGTTGGAGTAGAAGTACCAGCGTATAGCGTCGGCGCCATACTGCTCCAGAGCTTCAAACGGGTCAACGGCGTTGCCCTTGGACTTAGACATTTTCTGTCCCTCTTTATCGAGGACGTGTCCGAGAACGAGCACGTTTCGGTAAGGAGCCTTGTCAAATATGAGCGTCGATATTGCCATGAGCGAATAGAACCAACCGCGCGTTTGGTCAACACCCTCGGAAATGAAGTTCGCGGGGAACTGCGAATCGAACAGCTCCTTGTTCTCAAAGGGATAGTGCCACTGCGCGAAGGGCATTGAGCCCGAGTCAAACCAGCAGTCAATAACCGCGCTGACGCGCTTCATCTCACCCTGACACTTGGGACACTTGATGGTGACAGCGTCGATGAAGGGTCTGTGAAGCTCGATATTATCCGGACAATTATCGGACATCGACTTCAGCTCCTCGATAGAGCCGATTGAATGTCTGTGGCCGCAGGAGCACTCCCAGATGTTGAGAGGCGTGCCCCAATATCTGTCACGCGAAAGTCCCCAATCCTGTACGTTCTCGAGCCAGTCGCCGAATCTTCCCTTACCGATATTCTCGGGAATCCAGTTTACAGTATTGTTGTTTGCGATAAGTCTGTCGCGGACCTTGGTCATCTCGATGAACCAGGTGTCACGAGCATAATAGATAAGAGGAGTGTTACATCTCCAGCAATGAGGATAGTCGTGCTCGAACTTGGGTGCGGAGAAGAGCTTGCCCTCGCGCTCGAGGTCGACGAGAATGGGCGCGTCTGCCTTTTTGACGAAGATTCCCGCATAGGGAGTTTCGGCGGTCATCTCGCCCTTACCGTCAACGAACTGAACAAAGGGAAGGTCGTATCTTCTGCCAACCTTGTTATCGTCCTCGCCGAATGCGGGAGCGATGTGAACTATACCCGTACCGTCGGACATCGTAACGTAGTTGTCGGCGGTGATGTAGTGACCCTTTTTGCCCTGCTTCCTTGCAGCCTCTGCGGTGCAAGCCCAGAGAGGCTCATACTCGCGGCCCTCAAGGTCAATACCCTTAATTTCCTCGAGTATCTCGTATGCGGGTGTGCCCTCCTCGCGCTCGAGTGAGCCGAGAATGGAATCGAGAAGCGCCTTTGCCATGTAGTAGGTGTATCCGTCGGCCGCCTTAACCTTGCAGTAGGTGTCGGAGGGGTTAACGCAAAGGGCAACGTTTGAGGGAAGCGTCCAGGGTGTCGTCGTCCAAGCGAGGAAGTAAGCGTCCTCGCCAACGCACCTGAAGCGAACCACGGCAGAGCGCTCCTTAACCGTTTTATAGCCCTGTGCTACCTCGTGAGATGAGAGTGGAGTGCCGCAACGGGGGCAGTAGGGGACAATCTTGAAGCCCTTGTAAAGAAGCCCCTTATCCCAAATCTGCTTGAGCGCCCACCACTCCGACTCGATAAAGTCGTTGGTATAGGTTACGTAGGGGTCGTCCATATCAGCCCAGAAGCCGACAGTGCCCGAAAAGTCCTCCCACATACCCTTGTAATTCCACACAGATTCCTTACAGTGAGCGATGAAGGGCTCAAGTCCGTAGCTTTCAATCTGCTCCTTGCCGTCAATGCCGAGCTTTTTCTCGACCTCGAGCTCGACGGGAAGACCGTGAGTATCCCAGCCCGCCTTACGAAGCACGCGCTTCCCCTTCATAGTGTGGTATCTCGGAACCATATCCTTGATAACTCTAGTCAGAACGTGACCTATATGAGGCTTTCCGTTTGCGGTGGGAGGGCCGTCGTAGAAGGTGAAATTGTCACCGTCCTTACGAACGTCAATGCTCTTCTCGAAAATCTTGTTTGCCTCCCAGAATTTTCTTGTCGCCTTTTCTCTCTCGACAAAGTTGAGATTTGTCGGGACTCTCTCGTAAATTTCCATAAACTGAAAATCTCCTTTATTTCTTCGGGCGCTCTGCCCTCTTTTATAAACCCTCTGTTATGCCAATAAAAAGAAAAATCCGTCACCATACGGAAACGGAATTAACCACCTATTTCACATATCAATCAATATGCGCCGCGCTTACGGTCGGCAACCGTCGCTCCCTACCCGACAAAGTCCCTCGGGGCGCAACTCGGAAGTGATATTCACGCAGGCTCTACCGTCGGCTCTCAGCTTTCCCCGACTCTCTGTGGATATACCCCCTGCGCTACTGTCTTCGTCACAGTCTTTGTATTTTGCCTATATATTTTACTATATCTGATTCATTTTGTCAAGTGTTTTATAAAATTTACAGCCGAAGAGCGCCGAGAGAGCCGCAAAAGCCCGGGCAGTCTCGGCGCGTATTGTAAATAAAAGTTTACTTTTCCTCAAGCTTTATTTCCACCGTATCGCCGAGCGGCAGCGAATAAACGGAAACCGACACGGGCGGCTTTCCGAACATTTTTTCAACCGCCATTTTGTAATACGAAAGCTGGGAAGCATGGGAGCGTGTCAACTTTTCGGCAGCAAGAGCTCTGTTTTTCAGCTCGGCGTCCGACAACCTGTCGGTCTTATAATCGACGAGCAGAAGCCCTCCGTCCTCCCTCTCGATAATGCAGTCGATAACGCCCTGCACGAGCACGGTTTTGTCGGCATAGAGCATTTTCTTTTCGGAGTCGGTTGTGAAGTGTGATGCCGGAAGCTTTACGTTAAACCTGAGCTCTCGGTATATTTTCTTCGCCGTCCTCATTTGGGAGAGAAGCTCCGAATGAAGAAACAGCTCTATTTCATCAAGCCGCACTCGCTCGGCATCAGTCTCCGAGATGAAGCCCTCTTTAGTAAGCCGCAGAAGCTCGGCACTCGCTCCGTTTGCCGCGAAATTCTCAAGGTCGCAGAACTGCATGAAGAGATGCGTGGCTATACCGCGCTTTGCAGAGGCATCGGGGTCCTCGCCCGACATGAAGAGCGGAAGCGTGCCCTTTTTCTCCGAGGTTTTTCTGTAAACAGCCCCACCCGTGCCCGAAAATTCGTAGGACGGCGGCTCTTCGTTGCCGTCAAGCACCGTCGGATAGAGGTAAGATACCGCCATCTTTTCGGGTAGGCGCGTAAGATGCTCGTGTGGGTATTCATAAGAAAATCTCCGGGTGAGCTCCTCCGAGGACAGCTCTTCGCTCTCGGGCAGGCTCTCAAGCTCTTCGGTCTGTGATGCGGTATCCTCCGTGACGGTCTCATGCCACCGTGCGCGCGCTGTCGTGCTCGCCGTTGCAAGCACTGATATAAGATACGACGGGAGCTTATATACACTGTACTCTGTCAAGGTTTCGCGCGCGAACTCCAAATCAGCCCTTACCTCGTCGAGCTTCATTTTAGTCGACGTTCCGACGATATAGAGCCTTTCCTTTGCGCGCGTCAAAGCGACGTACAAAACTCTCAACTCCTCCTCGAAGTCGCGTCTTGCCTTGTAATCTGCGATTATTCTGTTAATTGGGTTATCAAGCAATGCCATTCCCGACTCGGTTCTCAGCGTCATGGAAATGGCAAAGCCGTCGGCATACATAAGTCTGCCGCTCTCGCGCTTAGACATCGACTTCGCCGCGTCGGCAAGGATTACGGTAGGGTACTCAAGTCCCTTCGAGCTGTGCGCCGTTACTATCTTCACCGCACGGCTGTCAGAGCTTTCCTTTTTCTCCTCAAGCTTAACTCCGCCCTCTATGGCGTCGTTGATGTATCTTATGAAGTTATAAAGTCCCTTGAAGGAGGACGCCTCGAAGCTCCTCGCATATTCGTAGAGGAGCAAAAGGTCGCGCCGTCCCTCCTCGGTTGCGAGCGTTATAAGCCCCGTCTCTCTGTAAAGGCGGCTGATTACCTCGTCTACCGGCAGCCCCTCCGAAATGCATCTGTAAGCCTTGAGCTTTCTTATAAACTCCACACCGCGAGCGTAATCGGGATTTTTCTCGCAATATTCGGCGAGTGCTCCATAGAGGCTCTGTCGGCGAGAGCCCCGTCTTATTTTCAGGAGCTCATCGGCTGAAAAATTGAACAGAGGCGAGCGCATAAGCCCCGCAAGGTATATATCCTTTCCGGGATTGTCAACCGAGTTGAGAAGGCAAAGCGCGAGCAGCACCTCCTCGCCAAGAAAGAAGCTTCGGCTTCCCGTAACGAATGCAGGTACACCGAGAGAGGAGAGTGCCTCTGCAAAATCTCCGCTTCGTCCGCGGTCTGCGCGCAGAAGTATCGCAATGTCCGACGGGGATACCCCCTCTTCTTCGGTGAGCTGCTTCACAATTTTTGATACGAAGCGAGGCTCTTCGGTCTCATCTATCGAAGCCGAAAGCTTTGGCAGTATATGAATTTCGGGATAATAGGACGCTTTTCCGTCCGCACGTCCCATCTCCAGCCTGTCCTCCGAGCGATAGCCTATGCTCCTGCCCGTCAAGGCAAAAAGACTGTCGAACACCTCGTTAACAAAGGATATTATAGGTCCTTCAGAGCGGAAATTCTTCGACATAAACAGCGCCGCATCAGCGGCGGGCTCGGATTTGTCAAGCTCGGCAAAGCTCTTTTTCATATTGGCGAAAATTTCGGGCTTTGCCCCTCTGAAGCCGTAAATGCTCTGCTTTATATCTCCGACCATAAAGCGATTTCCACCGCGTGAGATAGCCTCGAAAATTCTGTTCTGAACGGCATCGACGTCCTGATACTCATCAATGTATATGGAGCTGTACCGACGAGCCTCTCCCCTTGCGGTTTCGGTGGGCGCGCCGTCGTAGAGGCACTGATAGGTGTATCTCTCGATGTCCGAAAACTCGCATATTGCAAGCCTGCGCTTCTCCTCCATAAACTCGCGGTCAAAGCCCGAAAGAAGCCTGTAAAGCACCGAGAGCCTGCCGTAAAGCCTCTCGGCAAGCATCAGAATCTCCGATGGGGAGAGAAAGAACATATTCTCTGCAAAATACTCAACGTCATCGTCAAGCTCGCATCTCACTCTGACGGCAAAGCGCATAGCATCTGTTGAGGAGGACGAAAGCCGCTTTTTCTCAACACGGGTATCGGCTAAAAGCGCCTCTCGCACCTCTCTGTAAGACCGAGCCGAGATAATTTTCTCAAGATAAGCTGTGTCTGCTTCACACATATCTATGAATTTTTCGTTTTTGTCAAAACGTGCACCGAGAGTGCCGAGAGCCCTCTCGTAAAGAGCCTTGTAATGCTCTGCCATGCCGCGCGCACGCTCTATAGCGTAGGCTATGGGCTTCGAGGAGGACAGCTTCTCTTCGCTGCTAATGTTATATTCGGAAATAAGTCCCGAGAGCGTTTCAACTCCGAGCTCGGTGCTCCTGAGGCTTCCGTAAAGCGAAAGCAGCACCTCCGAAAGAGAGTCCATGCTCCTCGCACCCGTCAAGCCGTCGGATAGCTCGAGAAGCTCCTCGGGCGATGCAACGCTCGGCAAAAGTCCCTCGTAAATGCTGTCAATAAGCCTCTCCATCACCGATGCCGACAGAAGCTGTGCCTCTGCCTCGTCGGGAATACGGAAGCTTGGACTGACTCCCACCCTGTCGCAGTTTTTTCTCAAAATATCTACGCAGAAGGAGTCTATCGTCTGTATTTTTGCGCTCGGAAGGAGGGCAAGCTGACGCTGAAGCCTCTCGCTTGCCGGATTCTTTTTTATAGCTGCCCTGATGGCGCCCCCTATCCTCTCGCGAAGCTCGGAGGCGGCAGCCTTCGTAAAGGTAACTACGAGTATTTCGTTTATGTTTTCGGGCTCGTTTTCATCAAGAAGCGAACGAATTATTCTCTCGGTAAGAGTTGCCGTCTTACCCGAGCCTGCCGCCGCGGAAACGAGGAGCGTTCTGTCGCGTGTTTCTATCGCGCGAAGCTGCTCTTCGGTCCATTTTCTCTCCTCTGCCATACTAACTCCTTAACCGTAAAACTATAAGGTCTCAATTTTTAGATGAACTTGCCGCCACACCTCGACTAAACGTCAAACTGCTTGATAGGCTTCACAGCAAGACCGCCCTCGTATTCTCTGACCTCTCCGAGAGCAAAGAAGCCGTCCTCGCCGAGAAGGCACACACGCTCGCCGGGCTCTGCCGAAAAGCCTATTTTATGCAAATATATCTCAAGTCCCGAGCGTGCAAGCCTCTCGAAAAAGGCAGGAAGCCGCACCTCTCTGTATTTTTCAAAAATACGCTCAACGGGTATGACAAGCGCCTCTCGCTCACACTCGTCCATAGTCTCAAGCTCCCCCAAGGTATGAGCCTCTGCAAGCGAAAAGACCGACGCCTCCGCCCGACAAAGAGTCTTCATCACTCCGCCGCAGCCGAGCTTTTTGCCTATGTCGGCGCACAGCGTGCGTATGTAAGTGCCGCCAGAAGAGACGACGTCGAGCAAGTATTCCCTCTCGGAGAGGGGCGTAGCCTCTAGCGAGAAGACGGTTATTTTCCTCGGCTCGCGCTCTATCTCCACTCCCGCGCGTGCAAGGTCGCAAAGCTTCTTTCCTCCTACCTTCAAGGCAGAATACATAGGAGGTGTCTGCATATATTCTCCGACAAATGAGCCTGCCGCATTTATTACGGCTTCGGCGTCGGGAATTTCGTCCGAGCGCGTGAGCACCTCGCCGGTCACGTCCTCGGTGTCGGTAGTGACGCCGAGAAGAAGAGTGGCGATATAGTGCTTCGACGAGCTTATCATATACTCGCTCGCCTTGACAGCCCTGCCGATAAGCACCGGCAAAACTCCCGTAGCCATAGGGTCGAGCGTGCCCGTGTGCCCCGCCTTCTTCACGCCGAAAATTCGTTTTACGCGGTTCACAACGCCCTGCGAGGTTATATTTTCTTCCTTATTTACTATTATAATACCGTCCTTCAAGGCACCGTTCTCCGTATTGTTTTTTTATATTTTACCATAAAGCTCGAAATTTTGCAACAAAACCTGTCCAATTTTAAAAAATCTCTTGTATTTACCTCTTTATCGTGTTAAAATATATAAAAAGAAATCCTAGGAGAAAGAGGTTTTTAAATGAAAGCAGTAATAACCGTAACCGGAAAGGACAAAATCGGTATAATCGCCAAGGCGTCGGCTGAATGCTCAAAATACGGCGCAAACATCATCGACATAAGTCAGACGGTAATGAAGGAATACTTCGCGATGATTATGCTCGTCGATATTTCGGCGCTTAATATCAGCTTTGCCGAATTTGCCGAGCAGCTCAAAAAATCCGGAGAGGAGCTTGGTGTTGACGTTCGCGCTATGCACGAGGACATCTTCAACACTATGCACAGAATCTGATGCTTAACATAACCGATATTCTCGAAACGATAAGAATGATAAAGGAGGAGAATCTGGATATAAGAACAGTAACGATGGGCATCTCGCTCTTCGACTGTATATCCGACGACCCTCACCGCCTCGAAGAGAAAATTTACGACAAAATAACCTCGTCAGCGAAAAATCTCGTTGCCGTCGCAACCGAGCTTGAGAAAAAATACGGCATTCCGATAGTAAACAAGCGCATCTCGGTAACCCCGATTTCATATATCGGCTCAGGGCTCTCTCCCGAGGGCTTCGTAAGGCTTGCAAAGGTGCTTGACCGCGCGGCATCAGAGCTTGGCGTCAACTTTGTCGGCGGCTTCTCCGCGCACGTGCAGAAGGGCTTCATAAAGGGAGCGTCAAATCTGATAGAGGCAATACCCGAGGCACTCGCCACAACCGAGCGCGTGTGCTCTTCGATTAACGTCGCTACCACGAAAGCGGGTATAAATATGGGCGCCGTTGCCAAGATGGGCGAGATAATCAAGAAAACCGCCTACCTCACGCGCGAGCGCGATTCGATAGGCTGCGCAAAGCTCGTCGTGTTCTCGAATATCCCCGAGGATAATCCCTTCATGGCAGGCGCGGTGCACGGCATCGGTGAGCCTGATACCGTCATCAACGTCGGTGTCAGCGGACCGGGTGTTGTCGCGGCGGCTATAAAAGAGGCGGGGCCGTGTGACTTCTCGGCTCTGGCAGAGACGGTCAAGAAGATCGCCTTCAAGATAACGAGAGTAGGTCAGCTCATAGCAGCAGAGGCGGCAGAAAAGCTCGGCGCGCCCTACGGAATAGTAGACCTCTCGCTCGCACCCACCCCCGCGGCAGGTGACTCTGTTGCCGAAATACTTGAAAATATGGGACTTGCAAGAACCGGCACGCACGGCACGACAGCGGCGCTCGCCCTCCTCAACGACGCTGTGAAAAAGGGCGGCGTTATGGCGTCAAATCACGTCGGAGGTCTGTCGGGCGCATTCATTCCCGTCTCTGAAGACAGAGGCATGATAGACGCAGTCAAGGCAGGAACTCTCGCCCTTGATAAGCTCGAAGCAATGACGGCGGTCTGCTCCGTCGGGCTTGATATGATAGCTATTCCGGGAGACACCGAGGCGTCGACAATCTCCGGCATAATTGCCGACGAGATTTCCATCGGCGTCGTTAACAACAAAACGACGGCAGTCAGAGTAATTCCCGTATGGGGCAAGAATGTCGGGGACTCGGCGGAGTTCGGCGGCCTTCTCGGCTACGCCCCGATTATGCCGATACACCGCGAATCCTGCGCAGATTTTATCGCGCGCGGCGGCAGAATTCCCGCGCCCATTCATTCACTAAAGAACTGATGGGGCGAAATTATTCGTAAAAACAGCGCAAAAATATAGCAAATTAACCCAAAAAAGAGCAAAAAGCCCGACCCGTGTCGAGTTTTCAATGCTCTTTTTTCTTTTTTTATCAAATCCTGCAAAAAACGACAGCCTTGATTTTACCTTCTTCGCGCCTCGTTGGTAGTACAATGTTTTTGTAATAGCCGAAAAGACACAGGCTGTCTTAAGCTATACCAAAAAAGGAGTATTAAAATGAAGGATTACGAAAACGAAACGAGGGTGAGAGGCGGCTTTTTCGCTTCGCTGAGAGATACCCTTTCTAATCAAATAAGCATCCGCCGGGAGAGACCGTCGGTGCTGATAGCCGATGTGGGTGCACTTCTTATAGGCTTTCTCTTTGCCAGATGTCACGTCGTATTTGGTGCAAGACCGCTCGCAATAGGATTTCTCGCGCTCTTGCCCATGCGGGTTTTCACGACGCTTATCGGGTGTATTGTAGGTTCACTTTCCCTCGGTGGCGGAGGCAGCATATACGCAATCATATACACCCTTCTTACCTCACTTAGAATCATGATGTCGAGTAATACCGAGAGTGATGTATTCGGGGAAAGTCTACTTACTCGAATATGTGAGGCGACCATAGGAGGGTTTCTGGCGGCAGCGTATCAAGTTCTGCTTACGGGCATAAGCCTGACGAGCGTGCTTTTCGGACTTTCCATGATAATAATTCCACCCATTGTTACCTTTGCGCTTTCGGGAATATTTGACACGGATACCGCCTTCGGAGAATTTTTCTCGGGCAGTGCCAACCTTCTCTCCTTAAAGGGGAAAAGTGAAAAGGAAAAATACGCGCTGATATTTTTCCAATGCTCCCTGCTCCTCTTCTCTCTCTTTATCTCTATGTCGCTTTCGGAGTTTGACCTGTTCGGATTTTCTTTTTCCTACATATACGTCGGTGCCGCGGTACTGTTTTGTGCAAGACGCTTTGGCGCGATAAGAGCCGCGGCAGTAGGCTTCGTCTCGGCTTTGCCCATATCTGCCATCTATTCGGTAGCCTTCGCTCTCGCGGGTCTTGCGTCAGGCGCGCTCTTCTCCTTCGGTGTAGTCTTTGGAATCGGAGCCGGCGTTGTAGCTCTTCTGTGCTGGAGCGCCTACACGGGTGGGGCTATGGGTATACTCACTACTCTGCCCGAATATGCGGTTGGCTCTGCAATAATAGCACCTTTTGTAAAGAAGAATTTACAAAAAGAACCCGTCCCCGACCCCGTGTCGCCCTCTGAAAACGCAGAAGAGATGGTATACACTATGGCGCTCGCCTATAAAAACAAGCCCTCGACGGCTCTTGACGCTCTCGAAGAGGCGCTAGTCGGCATTTCCGCCGCCGCGAGAGGCTTTGACGGCGGGGATACGGTGCGCGAGGAGGAATACCGAGTAATTGTGGAGAGCACAGCCGACACCTACGATGCCTTTGGCGGAGAGCGAGTGCGGCGGCTCTTCCGTGAGAAATCCGCCGTTATAGCGCGCAGATTAAAGCGAGGCGAGGAATTTACCGCCGCTATGCTCGGAGTCTCCGACGACGAGAGCGTGTACGCAGAGGAGCTTGCCGCTATGATTACAGAAAAGGCTATAAGGCTGGAGGAGGACCGCTACAAGCAAAGACTGACCTCTGACGGCTATGAGGACTACAGACTGATAGCCAAGCTTATAAACGAAGCTCGCTCGGCAGAGGAGCGCGAGCGCAGTGCCGACCCCGAGCTTAGCACTTCTCTTGAAGCAATCCTTAAGGAATGTGGATTTTCGGGTGGCGTAATAAAGGTTTTTGGTGAAAGACGCCGTCATATTATAGCTGCAGGAGAGGATCCAAGCGGAACGCTTATAACCTCTCCCGAGCTTAAGGGCGAGATAGAACGCCTCGCAAACATAACCCTCGGCGAGACCGAATACTTCCGCAGAGGCGGGACGGTGCTTATGGAAACAGAGGCTGTTCCGCGATACAGCGTGGAGTACGCAAGCGCAACTATGGCAGGGCCGTCAGGAGAGGTCTCAGGCGACGTTGCTGAGGGCTTCGTCACCGAGGGCGACTACTTCTACTCGCTGATTTCCGACGGAATGGGAAGCGGCGAGCTCGCCCGTGAAACCTCGGAATTTGTGGCAAAATTTATGAGATGTGCACTTCGTTCAGGCTTCAGCGAAACCGTTCTTCACGTCCTCAACCACGTTATAAGACAGAGGGGCGAGGAATGCTCGGCTACGATAGACCTCTTCGAGCTTGATGCAATCACGGGAGAGGCTCTATTCATCAAAAGCGGCGCCGCCCCCTCCTACGTCAAGCGTGACAGCTCTATATTCCGCATACGATCCGAAACCGCCCCAATAGGTCTTATGAAGAGCATCGATGCCGAGCGCGTCCGCGTCGAGATAAAGGACGGCGATTACGTAATTATGCTCTCGGACGGAATAAGCTCCTCGCCCGAGGACGCGCCG
>JAZSIJ010000036.1:0-11152 GCA_045533755.1 Eubacteriales bacterium
ACGAGTAACCCTCTTTCGTGAGACTTAAATCTCCATTATTTCCTTAGTCTTTGCAGCGGAGACACTGTCAATCTCCTTGATAAACTTATCGGTAAGATCCTGAACGAGCTTATCAGACTGCTTTGCCTCATCCTCGGTCATTACAGAGTTCTTCTTGTCTGCTTTGATCTTATCGTTTGCATCACGGCGGATGTTACGGACAGCAACCTTTGCATCCTCTCCAAGTTTTGCGATCTGCTTAGCAAGCTCCTTTCTGCGCTCCTCGGTTGTGGGAGGGAAGGAAAGGCGGATGCAGCTACCGTCATTCTGAGGATTGATACCAAGGTCGGAGGTGAGAATAGCCTTCTCAATCTCCTTCATTGCCGATTTATCCCAAGCGGTTATAACTATCGTGCGCGCGTCTGCGACCTTAATCTCCGCTATCGTGGAAATAGGTGTGGGCGAGCCGTAGTAATCTGCGTTTATCTTTTTGAGGACGTCGGGATTTGCTCTGCCCGCTCTTATCGTCGAAAGGTTCTCGAAATAAGCGTTAACGCTCTTTTTCATTTTTTCTTCAAATTCTCTGGTATCAAGCTTCATTGTAATTCTCCCTTTATAGTGTATTCTGTTGTATTGCCCGTTTTATCTTGTCCGCGAAAATTATTCGGCAGTAACTACCGTTCCGACGCGCTCTCCCTTGACTGCCTTGACGATGTCGTCGGGGCTCTTAAGTCCGAAAACTCTTATCGGCATACCTACCGAGAGGCAGAAGGCGGTAGCCGTCGCGTCAATAGCCTTAAGATTCATCGCGAGAACCTCGGACGCCTTTACGCACTCAAGCTTTTTAGCCTCCGGGTTCTTTCTCGGATCATCTGTGTATATGTAATCGATATTCTTCGCCATAAGCATAGCGTCAGCCTCTATCTCGGCGGCTCTTACAGCGCCCGTCGTGTCGGTAGACAAGAAGGGAATTCCAAGTCCCGCACCGAAGATAACGATCTTGCCCTCGGAGAGATATTTTTTTGCCGTATCCGAGGAATATGGCTCTGCAAGAGGCGACATCGGCACAGCCGTCATAACCGACGCCGATTTCCCCCGGCGCTCTATTGCGTCCTTAAGGCATATAGCGTTAATGACGGTCGCCAGCATGCCCATACGGTCAGCCGAAACTCTGTCCATATCTGTTCCCTGCCTGCCGCGCCAGATATTGCCTGCTCCGACAACCACTGCAAGCTCGTATCCGTCATCGACACAAGCGGCAAGCGACGCCGCCACCTCGTCAACGAAGGCGTTATCGTAAATTCCGTCGGTGCTTCCGTTTGCGAGTGCCTCGCCCGAAAGCTTAATAAGTATTCTCTTCATAAAAATGCCCCATTCCGCCGCGTATATCACGGCTCTTAAAGTTAGAGGATAGTTTGTCCTATATATTTTACAACAAAACGCGCGTTTTGTAAACAGTTTTTTGTAAATTTTATAAATATTTTCTAAATACAAAGAAACCCGAGGCAACTTGGGGTCTGCCTCGGGCAAATTTTGTTACTTTTTCATAGAAATAGCTGCGCGCGCCTTTGCCGCGATATTCTCGGCGGTAAGTCCGTAGATTTCAAGAAGCTCGGGCACCTGTCCCGACTGACCGAATTTGTCCTCTACGCCAACTCTGAGAACGGGAACGGGACAGCTCTCTGCGAGAGCCTCGCAAACGGCGGCTCCAAGACCGCCTATAATGCTGTGCTCCTCTGCCGTTACAACAGCGCCGGTTTTCTTCGCCGACGAAGCAAGAAGCTCGGTATCAAGGGGCTTTATCGTATGTATGTTGATAACCTCAGCGTCAATGCCCTCCTTTGCGAGTATCTCTGCCGCCGTGACTGCGAGATGTACCATAAATCCGTTGGCAACGAGGGTAACGTCCTTACCCTCGCGATAGGTGACACCCTTTCCTATCTCGAACTTATAATCCTTGATTTCAGGGGTAAGGTTCGGCACTGCGTATCTGCCGAAACGGAGATATACGGGGCCGTAGAAGTTGATAGCCGCCTCGACTGCCGCATACGCCTCATCTGCATCGGCGGGAGAAATTATGGTCATACCCGGAATGGTACGCATAAGAGCGATGTCCTCGTTACACTGGTGGGTTGCGCCGTCCTCACCGACGGTGATGCCCGCGTGCGTTGCACCTATTTTAACGTTGAGGTGGGGATAGCCTATGGCGTTTCTGACCTGCTCAAAGGCTCTGCCCGCCGCAAACATTGCAAAGGAGGAGGCAAAGACAACCTTGCCGGTTGTGGCAATACCCGCTGCGGCGCACATCATATTTCCCTCGGCTATTCCGCAATCGAAGAAGCGCTCAGGGAATTTCTTCTTGAACACACCCGTCTTCGTTGCTGCCGCAAGGTCTGCGTCAAGAACCAAAAAATCGTATTTTTCGCCGAGCTCGGCAAGTGCCGCGCCGTAGCTTTCTCTTGTTGCTTTCTTATCTGCCATAGTTTTTCCCTCACTTCAGACTTTCTGCGATTTTCTCAAGGTCGGAGATAGCTACTTTATATAGATCCTCCTTGGGCGCCTGACCGTGCCATTCGCACTTGTTTTCCATGTAGGAAACGCCCTTACCCTTGGTCGTTTTTGCAATTATTGCGGTAGGCTTACCCTTAACCGTCTTAGCCTCGGCAAACGCCGCCTCTATTTCAGAGAAATTGTGTGCATCAATGGAGATAACGTGCCAGCCGAATGCGCGGAGCTTCTCGTCGTGCGGAGTGGGGTTCATAACCTCGGCAACGGGGCCGTCAATCTGAAGTCCGTTCCAGTCGATAACCGCACAGAGATTGTCGAGCTTATAGTGCGCAGCGAACATAGCCGCCTCCCAAACCTGTCCCTCCTCGCTCTCACCGTCGCCGAGCATGGCATAAACGCGGTAATCATCACCGTAGGTCTTTGCCGAAAGAGCCATACCGCAGGCAGCCGAGAAGCCGAGTCCGAGTGAACCGGTTGTCATATCAACTCCGGGTGTTCCCTTCATATCGGGGTGTCCCTGAAGTCGGGTGTTAGTCTTACGGAGAGTTTTAAGCTCCTCCTTATCGAAATATCCGCGCTCTGCAAGCGTCGCATAAAGTGCAGGTGCGGTATGTCCCTTCGAGAGCACGAAGCGGTCACGTCCCGCGTCCTTCGGGTTTTCGGGATTAACGTTCATCTCCTCGAAGTAGAGATAAGTCATGATGTCAGCGATAGAAAGTGAGCCGCCGGGATGACCGCATCCCGCGCTGTAAACGCTCTCGATAATGCCGACTCTGATATTGTTGGCAAGTCTTTTGAGCTTCAGTTCCTTGGACTGTTCCATATTTTAATCCTTTCTTTGCAGATATAGTCGTGTTGCCCTTATATTGTACTACAAATCTTACCAAAAGTCAATATGTTGTGGGCAACTTCGGAAAAAAATTACCACTTAGCTTCAAGGGTCACGGCTCACTCAGAATCCACAAATAAAAATCGCACAAGACGGACAAGTCCAATCCTATGCGATATTTTTATACGTCAGCCCGCGCCTAAAGCTTAAAACCTCTTTCGCGTCTTAAACTGAACTACCGTTCCGAGTGTTGCTATTACAGCGGTGAACACCCAAACGAGAACGACACCGTTATCACCGAGCCATGCGGTGTAATCAAACAGGGCTTTCACCGTGATGGCCGAAAGCCACGCGCCAAAGACGGCAAAGCCAACCATCTCGGTGTACTTACGGAATATAAACAAGAGAAGAAGAACAACCGCAGCAATAGCGAGAGCCATGACGGCGTTTCCGCTGAAAAGAGCCGTCAACACGTCGGGGCGGTAAACCGTCATATATAGCGAGTAGCCAATTGAAGCCACTATAAGAACTATGTAAACGAACTTATAAAGAACGGCTGCGACAGCCCCCACAATAATGCCCATTATCCAATGAGGAATGACTATAAACGAGTCGAGCAAGGGAGAAATGTAGCAGGTTCCAAGGCAGAAGGCTATCACGAATATCGTTAGAAACTTGATAGGCTCGGAGAGCTTTTTGCCGAAAAAGGCTATTACGAGCGAGCCGACAAGGAAGAAAATCAGAATATAAGGTGCTATCCCCGAAAGAGAGGTTAATCCGCCCTCCCAGATATCGACGAGAGTTGTGTTGTCAACAACAGTAGCGTACACCGAGGATATCCACTCGCCAATATCGGCAAAGCCAAATCGCGCTTCCTTCAGGCTATTGAAAAACGCACCGAAATCGAATGGCATAGCATCACCCCTTTCTGAAATTTTAACCTGACAGAAGATAATTTTACATTACGAGTATATCATACCTGTGTCGAAAAATCAATAGTATTGTGCTTTTTATTGGTTAAATTTTTATGAAATCTTCACAACGTTAAATGCGCGTTAACCCATTGACATTTTATAGAATTTATGCTATACTAGTTGTTGATAGTGCTTTTAAGCAGTATAAAAGCGCATTTTTTGGGAGGAATTTATGGACGACGACGCGGACGCGGACAATTGTCAGTGTAGCACCGTAATAAACAGAAATATTGAGGCTTAGCCGTACCGGATGAGGTATGGTTATGCCTTTTTTTGCTTTTTTAAATTTCCCTGAAAATTCAACTTGGTATCAATGATATAAAATAAATATAAAAAGAAAGGTAAAAAACAAACAAATCATGGATCCTGCCTTGCAAATCGTGATAATCGTTTTCTGTATTATCATGTCTGCGTACTTCTCCGCTACGGAGACCGCATTTTCAACTCTTAACAGAATAAGAATTAAGAACCTTGCCGAAAAGGGCAACAAAAAAGCCTTGCTCGTACTGAAGCTTGACGCCAAATACGACACTCTGCTCTCGACAATTCTTATCGGAAACAACATCGTTAATATTCTGGCTTCTTCTCTTGCGACGCTTCTTTTCATTCAGCTAGTCCGCGACAACGACCTCGGCTCTCTCCTCTCAACCGTCGTTCTGACGCTGGTAATTCTTATTTTTGGAGAGATTTCACCGAAGACCGTCGCAAAAAAGCTTCCCGAGTCCTTTGCGATGTTTTCCGCCCCGTTTATTAACATTATTCTTATTATTCTATTCCCTCTCACCGTGCTCTTTAAGGGCTTGCAAAAGCTCCTCGGTATGATATTCAAATCGGGAGACGACCAGGGTATGACCGAGGAGGAGCTTATATCCATAATCGAAGAGGCGGAAGAAGAGGGTGATTTTGACAAGGAAGAAAGTACTCTTATCAAGTCTGCAATCGAGTTTGGCGACCTTGAGGTCGGAGATATATTCACTCCCCGTATCGACATAACCGCAATCTCAAGAGGGGCAACCTACGAGGAGATAAAAGACGTATTCAATAGTTCGGGATACTCGAGAATCCCCGTCTATGAGGGCGACCTTGATAACATAATAGGTATCCTGAATTATAAGGACTTCTATGCTTCCTCGTTTGAGGACGGAAGTGACATCACCGAAATAACGAAGCCTGTTATGTACGTTCCCAAAACGCAGAAGATAAACGACCTTTTGCGCGAGCTTCAGAAAAAGCAACGCCACCTCGCCATTGTCACCGACGAGTACGGCTCGACGGCGGGTCTTGTAAGCCTTGAGGACATTCTTGAGGAGATAGTAGGTGACATCTGGGACGAGCACGACGAAATCGTTGAGGAAATTAAAGAGGTTGGCGAGGGCGAATATATCGTATCGGGCAAGGCAAACATAGATAAGTTCTTTGACGAGCTTGATATTGAGGAGGACGAGGAGCTTGACGCTCTGACCGTCAACGGCTGGGCAATGGCAGAGCTTGGCAAGATTGCCGAGGTAGGTGATACCTTCGAGGCTAACGGTCTTTCGGTCGAGGTTCTCGAAATGGACGGAAGACGAATAGAAAATCTACGCGTCACCGATGTCCGAGAGGACGGGGACGACGAAAACGAAAAGCATAAAAGCAGCAAGAAGGAAGAGGACGAGGAAACCGTCTGAAATACCCTATCTTACCCTCTTGCAGTGCCCCCGTGTTAAATTAAACGGTAAAAAATTGAGAAAGCAACCGATTTTTTGGTTGCTTCCTTTTCTAAAAAAATGGCTTTTGATGCTCTCTGCAAACGACAGCTATCGCCGAAAATGCGCCCTTGTTTTAAGCAGGCAGTTTTGAGTGAGAGTCGTTGCTTTGCGACCCGAAGGCGTAGGAAACTACGTCGAGTGGGAGCAAACGGCGGCTATCGCCAAAAATGACGCTTAAAAATGGCCGCCGGTGATTTCCGAGGCGTTCTTCCCGTGAAGAATTACCGTCTTATCCTCCGGCACGTATTCGTCGGGAAAATGAACCATAACGTTCTCGGACTCAAGCTTTGCTTGGAGCTTTCTTATATCGACATCGGCGACACCGACGCCATCGCATATGGCAAGAGTTACTGCCTCACCTGCCGCCTGTCCTGTGATTATTGCAGGGGGAATGACGCGAAGCAAATCCCACGCATAGCCGTCGCCGGAGGCGCTTCTGCCGGCGGTAATCATATTGGGATAGTCTTTGCGACAGAGCGTACAAAGAGGAACCTCCCAAAGATGATCCCTGTGCTCAAAATCGTTTATCGCTCCAACCGAATCCTCAAAATGACGGTACACATCGTCCACCTTTAAGGAATAGTCGCCGAGTATGTGACAGGTAGTTCTGAATTGCGGCATAAGAGGAATCATTGCTATCTCGCGCGAATTTCTGTCGGTTTTCTTGATGTTTTCGAGCATGAGCTTCTGGTTGACTTTGAAATAATCTGTAACCTCGTCTACGTCAAGTCCCGCCCAAAGCGGAACGTCACTCGGCTGACCGTCACCCCAGAGATTTATAGGACCGCCGCATACCGTGCTAAATGCCTCGCGGATACTCTGCTTCTCCACCGCGCGCTGACAGCTCTCAAGAGTTATAAGCTTTCCAAGATAGGTGAAGAAATTCGCTCCCTTTACGGTGGGAACTCCTGCGCGGCGAAGCAGGTCGCAGTCGCCGGTGGTATCGACGAGCATTTTGCACTCGTAGTACTCCGTACCGCCCTTTGATTCTGTGATAACACCACGGCAGACATTGCCCTCCATTACGGGATCGCAGGCAAGACAGTCGTAAAGAAGGTCTGCTCCCGCCCCCTCAAGCTCCTCGAGAAGCTGAAAGGCAAAAATATAGGGCGAGTAGCGCTGAATATATCTTACCTCGGTGGGCTCCTTGGGCTCACCGTTTTTCCACTCGGCAGGAATGGTGTCAAAGCCGTGTTCTGCCGACATACGTGCCCACTTGTCGCAAAGGCCGAAGATTATCTGCTTTCCGCGTCCGTTGCACATAGGAACGAAGAGATTTATAAGACCGAGCGTTCCAAGACCGCCGAGAATATTCGACTTTTCGATAAGGAGAACCTTGAGCCCGTTTTTCGCGGCAGTAACCGCCGCTGCAACACCGGCAACTCCGCCTCCCGCAACTATTACGTCATAGGATTTTTTTGCTTCAAGCTTTTTCGCATAATTGATGCTGCTCATTTTTATCTCCTTATATTTGTATAGCTCGGCAATTAACAGGCAAACCGCCCAAGACTATTGTAGCATAAGGAGAGGCGAAAATCAACACTTTTCAGCGACTTTTTTGTTTCTGAAATGCGAGGCAGAAGCCTTAACGAGCATATAAGCTCCGATGAAAATACAAAGTGCGAAAAGCATTTTAAGTATAAGCCAAAGCGGTGTGGTTACGGCTCCGTTCATTGAGAATATCCTACGCGTCGCATAAGCCGACGCCGCAGCAATAGCACACGGCACTGCGAGTGAGCCTATAAGGTCGATTTTGAAGGCAACGTGGCGTCGAAGCCTGAGGGCAGAGAGCGCGAAATTATATGCCTCCATACCTATTATCGCAATGGCGTATCCGAGTATTCCAAGGTAGGGTATCAGCGTCCATACCAATATAATGGAAAGAAGCGAGTCGCTTATATTGACCCACATTGAAAATACCTGCTCGCCGACGCCCTTCAGCATAGCGTCGGTAACGTGGTCGAGGTACATTATCGGCACTACGGGAGCGAGCATCGCTATGTAATAGCCTGCGCTATAGGAATTATAAACGGTGTAGCCAAGCTCCTCTGCAAATACGAATAGAAATACGGCGCACACCGAGGCGTAGATAAGCGTAGTATTAACCGTTTCGGTGCCTATTCGGTCACCTCGCGTGCGGTTTCCCGCAGCCGCGCTCTCAGCGAACTCCGGCACGAGAAGCCCGGCAAAGGAGCTGATTGCCGCCATCGGATAAAGAATCATCGGCAGAGCCATTCCGTGAAGCGCGCCGTAGGCGGCAAAGGATTCCTCTGCGGTGTCTCCCCTCTCCGATAGCCTTTTCGGTATTATTGAATGCTCGACCGTAAGAAGCGCCGAGCGCACGTATGCCGACGCACCAAGCGGAATGGCAGTTTTCGCAACGTTTTTTATATCGGGCGAGGACTTGTTCGCCATTTTATGTCTCGCAACGTCGAAGATAAGCTCTGCAAATATAACGATAAAGCTTATGATTTCGGTGACAGTCACAGCAAGGCAGAGCGCGGCAACCGACGAGGCATCTCCGTGCGTTTTGAATTCCTCAACCAAAAAGACCGTGAGCGGTATTTTCATAATCTGCGCCAGCACCTGCACCGTCGCATTGAAGCCAACGCGCTTCACGCCAACGAAATATCCGGCTATCGCCGAGGTCATAGATACGGGAATGAGAGATGCAGAGAGGATTTTCATAGAAATTGCCGTTTCGGGCTCAGATAGAAGCCTTACCGCGAGAACGTCGGAAAGCGCAAAAAGTCCGAGAGTAGCCACAGCGCCGAAGGCTAGCGCATAAAGAAAAGCGCCGCCCAAAACTCGCCCTACCTCTCGCTTCTCCGTCCTGCCGAGTGCCGTGGCCACAAGCCGCGTAACAGTAAGGCTGACGCCCGATGTTGCGAGCGTTACCGCAAAGCCGTACACAGTATTTATTAGCGTATAAAGTCCCATTCCGACCTCTCCTACCGTACGAGTAACGTACGCACCGAAAAACAAGGATATGGTCCTCATAGCAAGCGCTACCAAGGTCAATATAAATCCGTTATAAAAAAATCTTTTTCTGTTTTCCGTCATAAGCCTCTCCAAAACCTTAATTGTTAGATTTTATGAGAGAGAAGGCAAAAAAAGAGCAAAAATTAGGAAATATATGACTTAAAGCTTTCCTAAAAGCACTGTAAAATACCTTGCACGATAACGCTCGTTCAAAAGCGTTCAAATGCGTTGCCGGTTGTAAACAAACCATTGACAAAATTTGTATATTGGTGTATAATATTTTGTACGCTAACATTAAAATAATATACATTTTATACATAAGATTACACTGTTGACGGCGCATGTGATAACAGCGGATACGAGCTTCCCTCAGACTTTGATGACGACTATTGTATTGCAGACGGTTGACTTGAAGTTTAATGACCTTAACACAGAAAGGAAATAAAATGAGACTTATTTATGAGACACCAACAGCCGAATTGCTTAAGCTCGAAGCCGTTGACGTTATTACCACCTCGATTCTTGAGGACACCGGAGATAACGACGGCGAGTGGACCGGATTCAAAATGAATGGCAACAAAGCCGCCGGTAGCTGGAGCTAAGATCAAAAGAAAGGATTGACCAAAATGAAAAATCACATAATCAAGGCCATGGCAAGTGTCCTCACACTCACGGTTCTTTTCTGCAATTTTGCAATCTTCCCTGCTGCAATGGGAGAAACTCCAACCGTCAGCATTGACTCCTTCAACCTCACCTTTGAAAGCGACACCTACATCAAATACGCTGTAAAATTTGACGGCGTTGACGATGCAAGCATAACGAGAGCTAACACCGGTATGCTCTATTGGACCTCAGCACAGGACTCCTACGAGATAGGCAGCGAGAGCACCTCCTCCTCGATAGTCGGCTGGACGAAAAGCATTCCCGGACACGAGGGTGAGAAATATTACACCTTCTCCTATGACAAATTCGCGGCAAAGCAACTGACCGACTACGTCTATTCGAGAGCCTACGTCGTAGTTGACGGCGTATACTACTACAGTAACGTTGCTAAGTACAGCATTCTTACCTACGCCTACGATATGCTCGGCAAAACGAGCGAGAACGCAGGCAGCGATAATCTCCGGGCTATGCTTAACAACCTCCTCGCGTACGGTGCATCGGCACAGACCTACTTTGGCTATAAGACAGGCCGCCTTGCAAACGCTGATTTCTATGAGGTAGCGCTCACCGATGGCGTTCTCGAGGACGGCTTCAGCTACGGACTCTACCTTGCAGGCGAGAGCGCAACTCTTAAAGCTCCCGCGACCGACGCCGAGGGCACAACCTTTTCTCATTGGGCTGACAGCACCGGCAAAAAGGTTGGAGCTACCGCCGAGTATGCTCTCACCGTAGGCGCGGCAAACGAGACCTACACTCCCGTATACGGTGAGGTTACTCCCTCCTACTCCGAGGGACTTGAGTTCGAGAGAAACACCGACGGAACCTGTAGCCTTTTGGGTATGGGCGACTGCACCGATACCGACATCGTTATTCCTCCCACCTCTCCCGATATGGAGGCCGTAACCATTATAGAGTACAGCGCATTTGCAGGCGAGCCTATCACCAGTATTAGTATTCCCGGCACTGTCAAAGAGATAGGCAGAAAAGCATTTAGCGGTTGTACCTCTCTTACCGACGTTTATTTCGACGGCACAGAGGAGCAATGGAACGCGATAACCCTCGGCAACAACAACGACCCTCTTGTCGCCGCTACCAAGCACTTCAAGGAATCCGATAAATAGTTAATGATACCATTACCGTAGACTATTACTTGAGATAAACTAAACTATGAACTAAACTATGAAAACCACCGCTTCTCGCGAAGCGGAGGCAGTGCGTGACAAATTCAGCTTAAGGCAAAATCAAAGCATCAAGAAAGAGCGGCAGGGCTAAGAGCTGACAAATTTAGTTTAGGCAGAAATCGTTGTTTCTGTTCCGAAGCTGTATATACATACTGCGAGGGACAAAACGGCGATAGTAAGAAAAGGTGCGATTTCTCGCACCTTTTTTATGGTTATGCTTGAATCAAGACGTCGGAATTAGCCGTTGATCATCTTTGCGATCTCAGCGCCAAAGTCCTCTTCTCTCTT
>JAZSIJ010000079.1:0-3414 GCA_045533755.1 Eubacteriales bacterium
GCGACGACTCCCCCTGCAATTACCGATATAACTACAGCCAAGGAGCTTCCGCTTGATGCCGTGCCGTCGTGAAGAAGAACCGTATAAACCGCATTCTCCTCAAAATCAAAGACGAGATCGCCGTTATCCTTTTTGCATTCAACGATTTCCCACTCTACGCCGTTATACTTGAGAAGACCTGCGAAATTCTCAACAATGGTAGGCTCTACTGCAACCTTGATGCTGCCGTGAGGCTCGTGACCGTCGCAGCTCTCAGCGATAAGGGCGAAAAGCTCGCTTGCAACAAGCACCTCCGACTCAACGTTAATTTTGTCGGCAAGCTTTGCAACGTCCTCTCCGAGATCGGCAAGATCCTCACTGCCCGCAATTTTCTCATAGGCATCGGTCATCATAGCCGCAAATACCTTATCCTCAATCTTAGAGCGCTCTCCGTATGCATAAACCTTTACCTCTGCGGTACAGGACTCGGTCTCCTTAGAAATCTGCGTGAGCACGGGAGCGCTGACGCCCGAGGGGCTGGAGACGAATGAGCTGTCGGCAAAAGCAAACACCGAGAGAAGCTGCATAACAATGACAGCAATCACAACAGCACTGATTTTTTTCATTTTAATACCTTACCTTTCATTTTGAGTCGGAGAAGGATGCTTCTCCGAAAATTTATAATCATAGTTTATTTAGAACGAATTTGTTTCCAAGCTTATCGCATATTATTTTCATCGCCTCGGCATAGCGCGGAGGGCGGGTATCAAGGTCGTGACAATCGCTACCAAGAAAGTGTATCTTCCCTTTTTTAAGGAGGTTAAGCGCCGTCCTTCTCGTCTTTTTGTTAATGAAGAAGGATGCGTTGACCTGCATCAGAACGCCAAGCGAGCGAAGCTTATCCAGGACTGCCGACTTCTGATATGAGAGATAACGCTCCACGTGCGCGAGCACCGGCCTTACGTTACCCGAGAGCGCGAGCTTAACTATTTCGTCCACCGTATAATCGCTCCAGGGCTGGAAGGGCATTTCAAGAAGAAGATATCTGCTTTCCTCAAGGCAAAGGCTATCGAGCGAGCTCATATTTGAGATTCCGGCAAAATACATCACCTCAGCGCCGAGCATTATGCGCGGAAGTCCTTTTCCGGCTATAACCGTATGCAGCCGATTATACGCCTTATCTCTTCTTTTAAGAAACTCTCTCGGATTATCGCAAAGAGCGTTGAAATGCGGAGTTGCACAAACGCAGCTCACACCCTGATCGCGAAGCATTTCAAGAAGCGCAACGCTCTCCTCGACGGAGGCGCTTCCATCGTCTATCTCGGGCAAAACGTGGCTATGAAAATCCATCATTGAAGCCAAGCCTCGTCAACCGACTCGTCGGTAACATTCTCGGGCTCCTCTAGAGTCTCTGCCGGAGCGCCTTCGTAAGATTCCCCGTATCCGTGACCGTATCTGTGTCCGTAGCGCTTGTAATATCTGTACTTGCCGTAGGACGAAGGGCCGCTTGCAGCCGTAGTCATAACGAATCCGAGAAGGTTAACCGCGGAAAGGCTGAGGTGACGCATGGAATTCTGGAGCTCGCGTCTGCCCGAATAATTCTCGCGCACGACTACTATCATTCCGTCAAGAATCTCGGATGTGACGAGTGCGTCGGAGACGATATTGACGGGCGGAAGGTCTATAACTATGAAGTCGTATGAGGCAGAAAGCCTCTCAACCAGCTGCTTCATCTGTGACGATGCGAGCATCTCGGTAGGATTCGGGGGAATATCGCCGGAGGGGAGAATAACCCAGTTGTCCTGCTCTTCCGAGCGGAAGAGGGCGTCGTCCTCCTTCTCAACTCCCGCGAGGACGTTTGAGAGACCGGGAGCAGACCTTATCCCGAGCTTCTTTGCTATCGAGGGAAGTCTGAGGTCTGCGTCTATAAGAAGCACGCGCTTACCCGTCTCGGCGAGTGTGTAGGATAGGTTTGCGGCGGTCGTGGACTTTCCCTCACCGCGAATAGAGCTCGTCACTCCGACGACACGGCACTTCTGCTCGTCGGGGAGAGTAAAATTCAAGTTTGTTCTGAGAAGCTTATACGCCTCGGTTGCGGCAAAGCTCAGCTTCTTATGAAGCATCGTGTTGCCCTCGTACTCGGCTGTTTTTTTCTTTTTTCCGAATATCATACGTCAGCGTCTCCCTTCCCCTCGGCAGAGTAGGCTTGCTTACCGTATCCACCGTAATGATAGGCATACTTGTACTTATACTTGTAGCCGCTTCCGCTGTCGCCTGCCGTCAGGTCGGGAATCTTAGAGAGAATTGGCACGTCGTAAGTCTGGAGCAGGTAATCCTCCGCCCGTATCGTATCGTCAAGCATAGTCAGCGCGACTACTGCAGCAGCCGCCAAAATGCAACCTATTATAAATAGCTTGATAACGTTTCCGGTTATATCGGGAGAAACCTTTCCCTTGTTGACTATTGCGCTGTCAACGATACGCATCGAGCTACCGTCAATGATATCCTCTATTCTCTCGGGAAGAACCTCCGAGATGGTGTTGGCTATCTGAGCCGCCACGGTGGGATCCTCCGCCGTTACGGTAACGCGGAAAAGCTCGGTTCCCTCGACCTTGCCGGTTGAGAGCATAGCGCTAATCTCTCCGTAGCTGTAATCAAGTCCCGACTTGTCGGCAACCTCCTCCAGCGTCGTTCTTGTTTTAAGGATACCTATGTAGGTGTCTATAAGACTCTGCGATGCCGAAAGATCGGCGGCGGAAATGCTGACGCTAGAGCCAAGCGAGAAGGATTTGTTATTAACGTACAGCATTACGCTCGAGGAATACTTGGGCGTCACGAAGCCTGCCGTATAAACGAGCGCCGAGACTCCGAAAATGACTCCGGCAAGAATTATAATCCACGCCCTTTTTAAGAGTGATTTCAAGAGGTATTTCCAGTCGATTATAATCTCCTGTTCGTTTTTGTCCATAATATGACCGTTCCTTTCCTAAAGAGGTCGTTTGTGCAGGGTAAGTCTCAAGACGTTATCCCACGAGGTCTCCGAGGTCTATCTCACCGTCACCCGCGTCAACTCCCGGATGCTCCGCCTCGAATTTTGCCTTTGCGGCGTTGTACCACGCGAAAAAGTCATCGACGTTGTCAAAGGTGTCGTAATATTCCTGTTGTTCTTTTCCGCTGAGATCCCAAAACTCCTCGTAGGTGAGAAGTCCGTCCTCTCCGCAGCAAGCGAGCGCTATCAATGCCACAATAATTAAAAGGACGAATATAAATCTTATTTTCATATCTAAGTAAAGTAGTATTATCTACGTTGTTTTCAAATTTGGGGAATACACGGCGGTCTTTTCGACCTTGCCGTGTATTCAGCTTCTACTGCATATCGATGCAGCCCGCCTCGCTGATTTTAGCGAGGAATTTTTTTACGTCTGCCTCGGCAAC
>JAZSIJ010000025.1:0-2670 GCA_045533755.1 Eubacteriales bacterium
AGCTTTTCACATTCGATAGATGCGATTTCGCCCGAGATTCTTGAGAAGAGTCACTGTCACGACGATTACGAGCTCCTCTTCGTTATGGAAGGCGAGGGAAAGTACGTCGTTGAGGGAAACGAATACGTATTAAGTCCGAGAAGTATAATGATAACCAAGCCTCTCGAATATCATTACGTGAAAATCAATCCCGACGTCAGATACGAGCGCTATATCGTAAGGTTTTCGGACGCAGATCTTTCGGCTGAAACCGCCGCTGTCTTAAAGGATCTTATGGACAGAGAGGACGAGCCGAGAAGCTTTTGCTTTCCCGGCACGGTTGGTGACGCAATGGTTTCTGTGTATGAGCGCTCTCAGATAGCCGCATCTCTTTCTCGGAAATACGTTGCCGCGTATAGCCGTATGCTCCTCGGAGAGTTGATTTTTCTGTTTTCTCTTGCAAATACGGAGTCTGCTGTGTCCTACGACGGAGATATAAGCGTACGCGTGATTAAGTACCTCAATGAGAACATTAACCGTAATATATCCCTGGATTTTCTTTCGGGCCGCTTTTTTGTCAGCAAATACTATCTTTGCAGAGTTTTCAAAAAGCACAACGGAATTTCGATACACGGCTATATTACGCAAAAAAGAGTAATGCAGGCAAAGCTTCTGATAGAAGCAGGAGAGACGGCTTCCGCTGCTGCCTATAAAGTTGGCTTCCGTGATTATTCGGCCTTTTACCGTGCATTTGTTAAAATAGTCGGACTTCCGCCGACGAACTCTTCGGCGCACAAGGAGACCTAAAATGGATTACAAAATTTTAGATAAAGCCGATAGCCCCGACAAGCTTAAGCTTTTGCCGGAGCGCGATATACCGCTCTTGTGTCAGGAGCTACGCTCCTTTCTGATCGATAAGGTAGGGAAGAGCGGCGGACACTTGGCGTCTAATCTTGGAGTAGTTGAGCTTTCGGTTGCTCTGCACAGATGCTTTGATTCTCCGCGCGACCACATAATTTTTGACGTTGGACATCAGGCGTACGTTCACAAAATTCTTACCGGAAGAGCTGACCGCTTTGATGATTTGAGAGTGCCGGGAGGGCTTTCGGGCTTTACTCGTATGAGCGAGAGCGCACACGACGCATTCGGGGCGGGACACAGCTCCACCTCTATCTCAGCGGCGCTTGGATATGCCGAAACCGATGTCCTCTCGGGCAGCGACGCCTACACCGTTTGCGTTATCGGTGATGGCGCGTACACCGGAGGTATGGTTCACGAGGCGCTTAATAACTGCAAGCCCGACCTCAAGTTAATCATCGTTCTTAACGAGAACGGTATGTCAATATCCGACAACAAGGGAACCTTCGCGAACTATCTTTCCAAGGTCAGAGCCTCTGCGGGATATAACAAGTGGAAACAGGGAACAAATACGGCTCTTCAGGGCATACCGCTCGTAGGTAAGCCTATCAGGAATCTCCTTTCGGCTATAAAGAATCAAATCAAGAAAATGTTTATGCGCCCGAATTATTTCGAGGAGCTCGGACTCTATTATATAGGCGCGATAGACGGAAACGATTACAAGAAGGTAAGCGAGGCGCTCGAGCGCGCAAAGAGCATCGGGAAGTGCGTCGTTGTGCATTTAAAAACCGTCAAAGGAAAGGGATACGTCCCCGCAGAGAACGCTCCCACCGAGTTTCATAGCGTCAGAGGCACACCCGGCGTTAACTCTACCTTCCACAGCGTTTTTGCCGAAGAGTTGATTAAAATGGCAGAAAACGACAGAAAAGTCTTGGCAGTAACTGCGGCTATGGGAGCGGGCACAGGTCTTGAGAGCTTCGGCGAGCTTTATTCTGACAGATATTTCGACGTTGGTATAGCCGAGGAGCACGCTCTTACCTTTTCAGCAGGCTTGGCGGCAAACGGCTACTTGCCGTACGTCGCTATCTATTCCACGTTTCTGCAAAGAGGATACGACAATATTCTTCACGATATTGCGCTTCAGGACCTTCCCGTCAAGATTGTTATTGACAGAGCGGGTCTTGCCGTCGCAGACGGCGCAACGCACCACGGAATTTTTGACGTTTCATTCCTCTCGCACGCGCCGGGGGTCGAGCTTTACGCACCCGCATCATATAGTTCTCTTCGTAAAACGATTTCTGCGGCTTCTTCTTGCTCGCATCCGATAGCTATACGTTATGCTAACGCGACAGAGCTCGACTTTGTTGACGAAGAATTCGCCGGTGTAATTGATACCGAAGCACCTCTCTTACGCACCGATTTTCCTTCCGATACTCTGCCCGAGGCTATATTTATAACCTACGGTCAAATAGTATCCGAGGTGATGAAGGCGAAGCATGAGCTTTCGTCACAGGGTATCAGTACAGGTATAATACTTGTGGAAAAAATCAAGCCCTACGACGAGCCTGTATCGCTTATAGCAAAGCTTATCTCCGGCGCAAAGCAGGTCGTATTCGTGGAAGAGGGAATCAAGAACGGCGGAGCTGCAATGATTACGAAGACCATGCTTTCAGAGCGGGGCTTTGACTTTAACAAAACGAGCTTTGATATAATAGCAATAGACGATAATTTCGCCGCGCCCGACAGCAAATGCAATATTTACGATTACGTAGGACTCTCGGCTGAAAAGATAATCGAGTTTTTGAAGAAGAAAACTTGAAAAAAGTCGATAAA
>JAZSIJ010000073.1:0-2491 GCA_045533755.1 Eubacteriales bacterium
TATCGCTACCGGTGCCGCTCTCTTCAAGAAGATCAACGGCAAGCTCTGTATCACAGTAGAAGACTCGAGCGACGGCTCGATGGCTCGCGGTCCCGTTTGGGAGGCGATGAACTTCGCGGCTATGGATCAGTTCAACACTCTTTGGGAAAGCCATAAGGGCGGTATGCCTATCCTTTACAACGTATTCAACAACTCCTACGGTATGGGCGACCAGACCCGCGGTGAGACCATGGGCTACGATATGCTTGCACGTATCGGCTCGGGTGTCAGCCCCACACAGTTCCACGCAGAGCGTATCAACGGCTTCAATCCTCTTGCCGTTATCGATGCTATGGAAAGAAAGCTCAAGATACTTCGCAAGGGCGAGGGCCCCGTTCTTCTTGACACTCTCACCTACCGTTATTCCGGTCACTCCACCTCCGACCAGAACGCTTACCGTACCAAGGAGGAGATCGATGCATGGCGTGAGATTGACCCGATTATCACATACCGTAAGGGACTCGTTGACGCAGGCGTTGTCGGCGATGCTAAGCTTGACGATATTCTTGCAGAAACCGCAGAGCGCATGACTCTTATCTGCAAGGCGGCGTCCGACCCAGAGATCAGCCCCTACGTTGACTTCCGCAAGGATCCCGCTGTCGTTGAGCGCCTTATGTTCTCGAATCAGAAGGCAGAGAAGCTCGATGACCGCGAGCCCGAGGTTAACATGCCTCTTTCCGAAGTTCCCGCGTACAAGAAGATTAAGGAGAAGGAGCGCTCTCCCATCGTTGACGGCAAGCCGGTTTCCAAGATGAAGCTCTTTAACCTTCGTGATGCACTCTCCGAGGTTATCTACGATAGATTCTACGAGGATCCCACCCTTATCGCATACGGTGAGGACGTTCGTGACTGGGGCGGAGCATTCGCAGTTTACCGCGGTATGATGGACGCATTCCCCCACAGCCGTCTCTTCAACTCTCCCATTGCCGAGGCAGCTATCGTTGGTACGGCTGTCGGTTACGCAGTTTCGGGCGGTCGTGCACTCGTTGAGCTTATGTACGCCGACTTCATCGGCTGTGCAGGTGACGAGATATTCAACCAGATGTCGAAGTGGCAGGCAATGAGCGCAGGTATTCTCACGATGCCTGTTGTTCTTCGTGTCTCGGTAGGCTCTAAGTACGGCGCACAGCATAGCCAGGACTGGACTGCGCTTTGCGCTCATATCCCCGGACTTAAGGTTTGCTTCCCCGCAACTCCTTGGGAGGCGAAGGGTCTTATGGAGGCAGCTCTTAAGGGCACCGACCCCGTCGTCTTCTTCGAGAGCCAGAGAATCTACGACGTTGGTGAGCAGTTCCACGAGGGTGGCGTTCCTGCTGAGCGTTACGAGATTGAGTTTGGTGATACCAACAAGGTTCGCGACGGTAAGGACGTTACCATTCTTACCCTCGGCGCAGCTCTTTACCGCGCGGTTGATGCTGCAAAGACTCTTTCCGAGAAGTACGGTATGGAGGCTGACATCATCAACATTCACTCGCTCGTTCCCCTCGATTACACAAAGATTATCGAGTCGGTTAAGAAGACCGGCCGCGTAGTTCTCGTTTCCGACGCTTGTGCAAGAGGCTCGTTCATGGGCGACGTTGCCAAGAACATTACCGAGCTTTGCTTCGACGACCTCGATGCACCGCCCGTAGTTGTTGGCGCGCGTAACTGGATCACTCCTCCCTTCGAGTTTGACCAGTTCTTCTTCCCGCAGGCATCCTGGATTCTTGATGCAATCCACGAGAAGCTCGTTCCGCTTCCCGGACACGTCGTTCAGGATGGCTGCACCGAGGCTGAGGCGCTTCGCCGTGCAAAGCAGGGTGTATAATTTCGATGAATCGAATGTAAACTCAACTTTACATTATAATGTTAATTAAAAGAGCGAAGCTCCTGTGAAAATGGGGGCTTCGCTCTAAAATTTGCGATTTCTTGGTTTTGAAATTAAGGCCTATGGAAAATTTAATGAAAATCGGCGTTTTTGTCAAAATTTCTTGCTTATTTTTTGCTAAAATTTTCAAAAATATCTTTACAAAATGGCTTTGCGGTAGTATAATTTATAGTAGGCAAAAGCTTTCATAAATTTTATAAACAGGAGAAATTGTATGAAATTAATTATCAAAGACAACTATGATGCTATGAGTGAATGGGCTGCTCAGCATATTGCAAACGCAATCAACGCTCATAAAGAGAGCCGTCCCTTCGTGCTTGGACTTCCGACGGGCTCTTCTCCTCTCGGTGTTTACAAAAGACTTATCGAAATGAACAAGGCAGGCAAGGTAACCTTTAAAAACGTCGTCACCTTCAATATGGACGAGTACGTTGGTCTTCCGAGAGAGCACGACCAGAGCTATTGGTATTTCATGCACGACAACTTCTTCAATCACATTGATATCCCCGCTGAAAACATCAACATTCTGAACGGCATGGCAGAGGATCTTGAGGCAGAGTGTCAGCGCTACGAGGATAAGATTGC
>JAZSIJ010000083.1:0-9627 GCA_045533755.1 Eubacteriales bacterium
GTCAATTCCAATACCGAAGCCGCCGTGAGGGGGACAGCCATACTTGAAGAACTCGAGATAGAACTTAACGTCCTCTGCAAGTCCCTTCTCCTCCGCCTGAGCCTTCAAGACGTCGTATCTGTGCTCTCTCTGCGCGCCGGTGGTTATCTCAACTCCGCGCCAGATAAGGTCGTAGCCCTGAGGCACGCCTGCCTCGTTTCGCATGTGATAGAAGGCTCTTTCCTTCGCGTCGTAGTCGGTGATGAAGAGGAATTCGTGGTCGAACATATCGCGGCAGAGCTGCTTTGTCATTCTCTCAGCCTCGGTGGTGAGGTCGCCCTTGAGCTCGTCGGGATCGGTGTAGCCGTATCTCTTCTCAAGCTCGGCGTAAACGTCGGCAAGCTTCATTCTCGGGAACGGAAGCGCGGGAACTGTCAGCTCCTCGCCGTAAAGCTCGGCAAGCTCGGCGCCGTGCGCCTCCTTTACCTTGCCAATTGCGTATGCAAGAAGCTCCTCCTCCATTTTCATCACGTCCTCGAAGGAGTCGATGTAGGAGAACTCAAGGTCAAAGCCGGTGAACTCGGTTGCGTGCTTGTTGGTGTAGGACTTCTCTGCTCTGAATACGGGGCCGGTTTCAAAGATGCGCTCAAGTCCCGACGCCATAGCCATCTGCTTATAGAACTGCGGCGACTGCGCGAGATATGCCGTGGTATCAAAATACTTAACCGCGAAAACATCAGAGCCCGACTCACTTGCCGCAGCAATCAGTTTCGGAGTGTGAATCTCGACGAAATTGCGCTCGACAAGGAACTCGCGCATAGCGGCGGTGAGGGTTGTCTGAAGCCTTAACATAAGGTGGTTTTTATCGCGCCTGAGGTCTATCCAGCGATAGTCCATCTTGACGTCGATGTCCGAGTCCTCCTTGATAGGAAGCGCCTCGGCTACCGACTCGATTTTCATCGAGGTAGGATACATCTCCTTGCCGCCCATTTTGACATACTCGCTTGCGACAACCTCGCCCTCGAAGGATACTACCGAATGAATAGTGAGCTTATCAAGCAGCTCGTTGAACTCGGGGTGCTCCTCCTTAACTATCGTCACCTGAAGCTTGCCCGTAATATCCTTGACGACGATGAACGCCATATTTTTCTTGTTACGGAAGTTCTCGACGAAGCCCTGAACGCGACAGACACCGGGGGCAACGTCCTTTATGTAGGTTCTTTCCATATTTATAATTCCTTTCGGCATAAAATTCTTTACTTATTATTTTATCATAAAATTATCCCGTTTGCAAGAGGCAGACGGGATTTTTTGCTTTTAATTCGTATTTAAATATAATTATCCTTGCCAAGATAGAGGTCGCGCTTCTCCTCCTCGGAGAGATTATCAATGTCGACACCCTTGCGCATTGCCGTCCAGGCTCTGTTTGGAACGGGGGGATTGTAGGCAGGAAGTCCGATTTCGGGGTTGTTTATGCCGGGGACTGACTGCTCGGTGGGATAGCCGTATCTGCCGTCTACGTCGTTTTTAAGGTTGAGGTTGTTGTTTGCCTTTTCTTTCTTGGTATCTTTCATCAGAGGAGTTCCTTTCTTTTTTCACTGCAAGGCTAGTTTCCCCCATTTTTTATGAAATATGCGGGGGCGTGTTGATTTTTTTCGGGTTTTGTGATAAAATATACAAAAAGCAAAAAAGGAGAGCCCACGTGCTATACAGAAATCTCAGCGGATATTTCAGAGAAAAATACGGCAAGCGCCTTTTCAAAATATGTATAGACGGCGGCTTTTCATGCCCTAACCGCGACGGCAGGTGCGGCGAGGGCGGCTGCATTTTCTGCGGCGAGCGCGGTGCGGGAGAGCATATAAGCCCCACGCTATCAATAAGCGAACAGGTCAAAAAAGCTCTGGCAGACGCCCCTGCCGACGCGAAATTCGTCGCATATTTTCAAAGCTTCACGAATACCTACGCACCCGCCCGGATCCTAAAGGAAAGATATGATGCTGCACTCATCGACGAGCGTATAGCCGTCCTTGCAATAGGCACTCGTCCCGACTGCATTGACGAGGAGCGCGCCGCACTCATAGCCTCCTATAAGGATAGGTTCGACGTCTGGGTTGAGCTTGGGCTTCAGTCTGCGTCGGACGAAACCGCCGCCCGTATTAACCGAGGCTACAAGACCGAGGTCTTTGACAGAGCCGTTCGCATTCTTGAAAAATACGGCATTCCCGTCGTGGCGCATATGATAATCGGTCTGCCCGGTGAGAGCACGGCAGACGTCCTCAAAACCGCCGAATATTTAACACGGTACAGCCTTTTCGGCGTAAAGATACACTCGATATACGTTATGCAGGGCACTCGTCTTGCCGAAATGTACGCGCGAGGCGAATACACGCCCCCGTCCCTTGAGGAATACGTCGAAGCCACAGCTCTCGTACTCTCGCGCCTTTCCCCCGACACCGTTATACATAGGCTCACGGGCGACTGCCCACGCGATATGCTGATAGCACCCGATTGGAACGTCGATAAACATAAAATAATAGAAGAAATCAAAGAATATATGACGAAAAACGCCCTGTATCAAGGAGCTCATTACAAAAAGCCGTCCGAGAATTAAGCTCAGACGGCTTTCGTTTTTTTAGAAAATTACTTAAAATACTTAACCATTGACTTAAACATCTTAATGTCGTAGTCGCCGTAAACGTTGCGGTAAAGACCGTTTGCGATACGCTCGGAGTGACCCATCTTACCGAATACTCGTCCGTCGGGCGAGGTGATACCCTCGATAGCGAGCGTCGAGCCGTTGGGGTTGTAGTCGATGTCGTAGGTCGCGTTGCCGTCAAGGTCAACGTACTGCGTTGCAATCTGACCGCCCTCAATAAGCGCCTTTACAGTCTTCTCGTCGGCAAGGAACTTGCCTTCACCGTGAGAGATAGGCACGTTATATACATCGCCGACGTTTGTAAGCGCGAGCCACGGGGACATATTCGATGCTATTCTCGTTCTGACAATCTTCGACTGGTGGCGCGCTATATTATTAAAGGTAAGAGTCGGGCAGGACTCGTCGGTGTCCATGATTTTTCCGAACGGAACAAGTCCAAGCTTGACGAGCGCCTGGAAGCCGTTACAGATACCGCACATAAGACCGTCACGTCTGTCGAGAAGCTCGGTGACCGCCTCCTTAACCGCCGCACCTCTGAAGAATGCGGTGATAAACTTACCCGAGCCGTCGGGCTCGTCACCGCCCGAGAATCCGCCGGGAATGAATATTGCCTGGGACTCGCCAATCTTCCTTGCAAAGAGGTCGGCGCTTCTCTTGATGCCCTCTGCCGAGAGGTTGTTGATAACGAATATCTCGGGCTCAGCACCTGCATCGCGCACCGCCTTTGCCGAATCGTACTCGCAGTTAGTGCCGGGGAATACGGGGATAAGAACTCTCGGCTTTTCGCACTTTACGGCGGGAGCCACTCTCGTCTTTGCCTCGCAGCTTACAGTCTTGATATCTGCCTTGGGGCTCTCGATATTGCAGGAGTAAACGCTCTCGAGTTTATCCTCGTAAGCGCCAAAGAGCCTACCCGTGTCGAGTTTTTCGCCCTTGAAGCTAATCTCTGCCTTATCGGTGACGTAGCCAACAGTCTTGCCGAGGTCAATGTCCTCAGAGAGCTCAAGCAGGAACGAGCCGTATCTGTATCCGAAGATACAGCCGTTGCACATACCCTCGTCAAAGTCAAAGCCAAGGCCGTTACCCATAGCCATCTTCATAACCGCCTCTGCTACACCGCCGACGGTGGGGGTGTAAGCCGCGAGCACCTTGCCCTCGCGCATAAGCGCGGTAACCTTATCAAAGAGCGCGAGAAGCGACTCTGCCACGGGAAGTCCTGCGTCATCGTACTCGGGAGTGAGAAGAACCACCTTGCTTCCCGCCTTTTTGAACTCGTTTGAGATTACGTTCTCGCACTTGTCGGTTGTGACGGCAAAGGAAATGAGCGTCGGGGGGACGTCGAGCTTCTCAAACGAACCCGACATAGAGTCCTTACCGCCGATAGCGGCAATTCCGAGATCCATCTGAGCCTTGAATGCGCCGAGGAGTGCCGAAAGAGGCTTGCCCCATCTCTTCGGGTCACGAAGAGGCTTCTCAAAGTATTCCTGGAAGGTGAGGTAGGTGTCCTCGAAGGACGCGCCGGTTGCGATAAGCTTCGCCGCCGACTCTACAACGGCAAGATATGCGCCGTGGTAGGGGCTCTTCTCGGATATATAGGGGTTGTAGCCCCAGGACATAAAGGATACTGTATCTGTATGCTTCTTTTCAACCGATACCTTCTGAACCATTGCCTGAATGGGAGTGCGCTGATACTTACCGCCAAAGGGCATAAGCACAGTACCCGCGCCAATAGTCGAGTCAAATCTCTCGGAAAGACCGCGCTTTGAGCAGGGGTTGAGGTCGGTCGCAACGGCGAGCATACCCTCGGCAAAGCTCTCGGGAATTGCCTTTTTGTAATCCTCGATTTTCGGCGCTTCAATGTCTATGTGCTTCTCTGCGCCGTTGGAGTTAAGGAAGTCACGGCTGATGTCAACTATTGTCTTGCCGTTCCAGGTCATAGTGAGTCTGCCCTCTGCCTTGACCCTTGCAACTACGGTTGCCTCAAGGTTTTCAGCGGCGGCAAGAGCGAGGAATTTATCCTTATTTTCGGGCTCGATAACGACTGCCATTCTCTCCTGCGACTCGGAGATAGCAAGCTCGGTTCCGTCAAGTCCGTCGTACTTCTTCGGCACTGCGTTAAGGTCTATATCAAGACCGTCGGCAAGCTCACCGATAGCAACCGACACACCGCCTGCGCCGAAGTCGTTACAGCGCTTAATCATAGCCGATGCCTCGCCGTTTCTGAAGAGACGCTGAAGCTTTCTCTCCTCGGGAGCGTTACCCTTCTGTACCTCAGCGCCGCAGTTTTCAAGCGACTTGAGGTTATGCGACTTTGACGAGCCGGTAGCACCGCCGCAGCCGTCGCGTCCGGTTCTGCCGCCGAGAAGCACTACGAGGTCGCCGGGCGCGGGAACCTCGCGGCGTACGTTAGCGGCAGGTGCGGCGGCAATTACAGCGCCGACCTCCATGTGCTTTGCCGCGTAGCCGTCGTGATATATCTCGTCAACGATGCCGGTAGCAAGACCTATCTGGTTTCCGTAGGATGAATATCCCGCCGCCGCGGTGGTGACAATCTTTCTCTGCGGAAGCTTACCCTCAAGCGTTTCCGAAAGAGGCTTCAAGGGGTCGGCAGCACCGGTAAGACGCATTGCGCCGTAAACGTAGGAGCGTCCCGAAAGCGGGTCTCGGATAGCTCCGCCGATACAGGTAGCCGCACCGCCAAAGGGCTCTATCTCTGTGGGGTGGTTGTGAGTTTCGTTCTTGAAGAGAAGAAGCCAGGGCTCTTTTACCCCGTCAACGTCAACCTCGATTTTAACCGTGCAGGCATTAATCTCCTCCGACTCGTCGAGCTTCCCGAGCTTGCCGCACTTTTTGAGGCACTTTGCCGCGATAGTTCCGATGTCCATAAGGTTTATCGGCTTGGTTCTGCCGATGTACTCACGCGCGGAAATATACTCGCGGTATGCCTCGTCAAGAAGCTTATCCTCAAACTTAACCGAATCAACGGTGGTGAGGAAGGTGGTGTGACGGCAGTGGTCAGACCAATATGTGTCTATCATCTTTATCTCGGTGATAGTGGGACATCTGCCCTCGGTCTTGAAGTAATCCTGACAGAACTTGATGTCGCCCTCGTCCATAGCGAGACCCATTTTTGAGATAAAATCGGCAAGTCCCGCGGCGTCAAGGTCAAGGAAGCCGTCGAGTGTGGCAACCTCGGTGGGAATTGCGTACTCTGCCTTGAGAGTGTCCTTTTCGTCAAGCGACGCCTCGCGCGACTCAACGGGGTTGATGACGTGCTTTTTGATGCGCTCGACGTCCTCGTCCGATAGGTCGCCGTAGAGCATATAAACCTTAGCGCTCTGAACGCCGGGCTTCTCGCCCTGCGATATAAGCTGAATACACTGCGCGGCGGAGTCTGCTCTCTGGTCAAACTGACCGGGGAGATACTCGGTAGCGAAAACTATCGCTCCGTCCGAGTCGAGCGAGGAATATACGTCGTCAAGCTGGGGCTCGGAGAATACCGTGCCTATTGCGTACTCGAAGAGCTCCTTTGTGATATTCTCGGCGTCGTAGCGGTTAATAAGCCTTAATTTCTCTATATTTTTTATGCCGAGGAAGGCTTTTATCTCCGAGAGGAGAGCCCTTGCCTCGTTCTGAAGTCCGCACTTCTTTTCTACGTAAACGCGATAAACCATTGTATTATCCTTTCTTTGCCAAAAGCGCTTTTTGTCCGATGTCGTGTCGGTAGTATGCATTGCCGAACTTGACCGAGGAAATCTTACCGTAAGCAGAAGCTATTGCCGAGTCAAGCGTATCAGAGGTGGCGGTAACGCCGAGAACTCTGCCGCCTGCGGTGAGGAGCTTACCCTCTGCGAGCTTCGCGCCCGCGACGTAAACCGAATCCTTGACAGAGTCGGCAATCTCGATTTCATACCCCGACTCGTAAGCCTCGGGGTAGCCTGCCGACGCCATAATGACGCAGGCTGCCGACCTATCCGAGAACTTGACCTCGGTGTCAGCGAGAGTGCCGTCGGTGGTTGCTCTCATAACGGTATATAGGTCGGACTCAAGAAGAGGAAGCACAACCTGCGTTTCGGGGTCGCCAAATCGGCAGTTGTACTCGATGACCTTCGGCCCGTCCTTCGTCAGCATAAGTCCGAAGTAAAGACAGCCGCGGAACTCGCGTCCCTCCGCCTTCATTGCGCGGATTGTCGGGAGGAATATCCTTTCCATACATTCCTCGGCAACAGCCTCGGTATAATATGGGTTGGGGGCAATAGTACCCATTCCGCCGGTGTTAAGCCCCTCATCGTTGTCCTTCGCGCGCTTATGATCCATAGAAGAAACCATAGGCTTAACCGCCGTTCCGTCGGTAAAGGCAAGCACCGAAACCTCGGGGCCCTCGAGGAACTCCTCGACGACGATGCGGTTGCCGCTTGCGCCGAATTTCTTATCCTCCATTATGGAGCGAACTGCGTCGAGCGCGGTTTCTCTGTCCATAGCTATGATAACGCCCTTGCCGAGCGCAAGTCCGTCAGCCTTAATAACGATGGGAATTTTGCATGAGGAAACGTACTCATACGCCGCCTCCGCCGACTCAAATACCTCGTAGGCCGCGGTGGGTATGCCGTATTTTTTCATAAGGTTCTTCGAGAAGACCTTACTTCCCTCGATTTCAGCCGCCGCGGCTCTCGGGCCGAAGCAGGGCACGCCAATAGCCTCGAGCGCGTCAACACAGCCGAGAACGAGCGGGTCGTCGGGTGCTACCACCGCGTAGTCTATCTTATTGTCAGAGGCGAACCTGACTATCGCGTCTATATCCTTTGCGCCAATGGGAACGAGCGTCGCGTCCTCCGCCATACCGCCATTGCCGGGGAGGGCAAAGATTTCCTCAATGCTCTTATTCTCACGGAGCTTCTTTATGATGGCGTGCTCTCTGCCGCCTCCGGCTACTACCATAAGCTTCATAGGGGGTTAACCTTTCTTTATCAATGATGGAATAATCTCATTCCGGTGAATGCGATAACCATTCCGTATTTATTAGCGCACTCAATAACCGCATCGTCACGGCTACACGCGCCGCGCCGTGCGATATAGGTTACGCCCGCCTTCTTCGCGCGCTCGATGTTGCCGCTGAAGGGGAAGAAGGCGTCAGAGCCAAGCGCGACACCGTCTATGGTATCGAGATACGCTCTCTGCTCCTCGCGGGTGAAGGGCTCGGGTCTTTCGGTGAAGTACTTTTGCCAGTTGCCCTCAGCGCAAACGTCCTCCTCGTTCTGATTTATGTAGCCGTCGATGACGTTATCTCTGTCGGGTCTGCCGAGGGTGGATTTGAAGGGGAGTCCCAGAACCTTGTCCGACTGACGAAGGAACCATGTGTCAGCCTTTCCGCCTGCAAGACGGGTGCAGTGAACTCTCGACTGCTGACCTGCGCCGACGCCGATTGCCTGACCGTCAACCGCGAAGCATACCGAGTTCGACTGGGTATATTTAAGCGTAATGAGCGAGATTATAAGGTCGCGCTTTGCCGAGCTTGGCATATTCTTGTTCTCGGTCACGATGTTCGAGAGAAGGGCCTCGTTTATCTCAAAGTTGTTTCTTCCCTGCTCGAAGGTAATACCGTAGACCTGCTTATGCTCGATGGGGTCGGGGGTGTAATTCGGGTCGATTTTAACGATATTGTAGCCGCCCTTTCTCTTGCCCTTGAGAATTTCAAGAGCCTCGGGCTCGTAGCCGGGAGCGATAATGCCGTCGGAAACCTCTCTTGCAATCATCTTCGCGGTGGTGACGTCGCAGACGTCGGGGAGGGCTACCCAGTCGCCGAAGGAGCACATTCTGTCGGTACCTCTCGCTCTTGCATAAGCGCAGGCAAGGGGCGACTCGTCGAGCCCCTCAATGTCGTCAACGAAGCAAGCCTTCTTAAGTCTGTCCGAAAGGGGCACTCCAACCGCCGCCGAGGTGGGCGACACGTGCTTGAAGGAGGTAACTGCGGGAAGTCCGAGAGCCTCCTTAAGCTCCTTGACGAGCTGCCAGGAGTTGAATGCGTCGAGGAAGTTAATGAAGCCGGGACGTCCGTTGAGTATCTCTATCGGAAGCTCCGAGCCGTCGGGCATAAAAATCTTTGCGGGCTGCTGGTTGGGGTTACAGCCGTATTTAGGCTCAAATTCCTTCATTTTCATATCTCCTTACACGTTCTTGTTTACTATTCTGGTCTCGGTCTCGCCCGTAGCGATGTCTATGTAGCGGACGAAGAGTGAAACCTTGTTATCTGCATTGAGGTTTGTCCAAATAAGCTCGGTGAGAGCGTCGATGTCGAGGTCGGGAAGCTCGAGAGTTTTCGGCTCGCCCTCGAAGGACGGAAGCGGATTTCCGTCGCCGTTGTAAGTGTGAATGAACTTTGCCACGGCAGGCTTGGGGTTCGAATAAGCGTAGGTAAAGCGCTCACAGGAGGAGCCGTCGCCCTCTGCCGACTTGAGTATCGACATTGCGAAGTTCATACCGTCAGCCTCGCGGCGAATGATACCCGAAATTCTCGGGGTGAAGTTCGGCTTGTCGTCCTCAAACTCGCGCGTTCTAAGTGCCTGCTCGAAGGTCATCTGCTTGTCCATAAGCTCGTAGATGGTGTCGGTCTGGTCGCCGTTTGTAACTATCGTTTTGTTACCGAGCACACGAACGGGGTAATAAATGATAAGATGGGGGTCGGTCATCTTCGACTCGTCGAACGCCTTAGTACGCATAGCCTCGCCCTCGGCAACGAACACGCGGTTGCGGCTGTTTTCGTTTCTGCCCATGATGAAATAGGCGGTGACAGCCTTCTTGCCGTCGGCTGATTTTCCTATGATGATACCTCTGCCGTGATAGGCGAGGGAATTAAGCTCTTCCTTTATGCTAGAAATTTTCATTGTTATTCTCCTATGTAAACTTTGTTGTCGCGAACGGTTATTTTATCCTCGCAGAAAAGTCTGACTGCCTCGGGGAGTATTTTCCACTCTGCCTCCTGCATAATGCGAAGC
>JAZSIJ010000055.1:0-2188 GCA_045533755.1 Eubacteriales bacterium
GACATGGCTACGATCCGACTTGGTTGCGGCGTTGTATCTGTTCTGGAAGCATACGCATATCATTGCACTGCTTCTTTTTTCTGCTTCAAGGAGAGCCTTTATCTGCTCGTGGTTGATACACATGGGCTTCTCGAGGAATACGTTTATGCCAAGGTCGAGCGCCTTGATTGCCATCTCGGCATGGAGATAATGAGGTGTTGCAATATGTACGGCGTCGAGCTTTTCAGTAGCGAGCATCTCGTAATAATCGGTGTAGATTTTGGAATTAAGCGAAAATTCGGCACGTCTTGCCTCTGCGCGCTCGGGCTTGATGTCGCAAAGTGCCGCTACTTCAACGTTCTCGCACTCCAAAATAGCACTGATGTGATTAGCAGATATAACGCCGCAGCCAACGACGGCGGCACGGTAGATTTTGTTATCCATATTATACGTTCCCCTGTGGTTAAGTTTATATGTTAATTATACCGCTTTAACGATTGATGACACCGACTTCACCGTGTCCAAAGATTATCCTCGCCTCTTGTATAGCCGTTTTCGACAAGCATTTTCTTGAGCGCGTTTACCGCAAAGTCGAATGCCTCTCGGTTATTATCAAAGGTGTGCGTTCCACGGAGCTCGTGCTCGTCGATGCTCGCGTAGGCATCAAAGACGTGAAGATGCGGCTCAAGAGTAAGATAAACCAAGCCGTCGGTGCTTTCGTTAACCTTATTTATAACCTCTGCAATTCGCCCCTCACCCTCACCGGGAGGAACAATGGTTTGCGTTTCATATATTGCATCCTTGATATGAAGATAGGCAAAGCTCTTCAACGTTACGTCGATGCCCCTCATACAGTCCGCACCGTTCATACGGTAATTTGCCGGGTCAAAAATAGCGTAAAGACCGTCCACGTTAAGAAGAAGGTCCTCGACCTCCTCGGGCATACAGCCATATATTTTGGACTCGTTCTCGTGACAGAGGCGTATACCGCGCTCCTTTGCGAGAGCGACCAAGGTCTTCATTCGCGAGAGAACCTCCTCTCGCTTTTCGGAAAGCTCATCCTCGGAAACGAAGAAGCTGAACATTCTCATATTCTTTGTATCAAGAATTTCACAGGCAGAGAGCGCCTTCTCGAAGGTATCGAGGTGTATCTCAAACGGCTCGTCGATAGGGGATTTGCCAATAGGAGAGCCAAGAGAGTTTACCTTTATCCCGTTTTTGTCGAGCTCTGCTTTTATTGCCCGAAGCTCCTCGGGCGGAATATCAAGAATCCCTTTTTTGTCAATATTTCGCGGCTCAATGTAGTCAATTCCGTTGTCTTTTAAAGCCGAAATCTGCTCTGCAAGAGAACTGCCCGCCTCATCAGCAAAGGCAGAAAGTGCAAATTTTGCCATATAATAACACCTCATCGAAGTATCGTACTATGATTGTATCACATTTAAATAAAAAAATCAATGATTCTGCAAAAAAATATATTGCTCTGCTTGTGAAAACTATTGCAAAAATTGCTCGAATATGCTATAATAACACAGGTCGCGCGACGGCGCGACGTGAAAGACTGCGTCTTTCCACAAGCCAGAAGGCTTGTGTTTCTGTGATTATGTCATAATAACCTCAAGATTATTAAAATTACCACGGGGGATTAAAAGCTTGAGAAAAATTCACAGCGCAGAGGCGCACCCAATAAGCTTTTCACATTCGATAGATGCGATTTCGCCCGAGATTCTTGAGAAGAGTCACTGTCACGACGATTACGAGCTCCTCTTCGTTATGGAGGGCGAGGGAAAGTACGTCGTTGAGGGAAAGGAATACGTATTAAGTCCGAGAAGCATAATGATAACCAAGCCTCTCGAATATCATTACGTGAAAATCAATCCCGACGTCAGATACGAGCGCTATATCGTAAGGTTTTCGGATGCAGATCTTTCGGCTGAAACCGCCGATGTCTTAAAGGATCTGATGGACGGGGAGGACGAGCCGAGAAGCTTTTGCTTTCCCGGCACGGTTGGTGACGCAATAGCTTCTGTGTATGAGCGCTCGCAGATAGCCTCATCTCTTTCTCGGGAATACGTTACCTCGTATCGCCGTATGCTCCTCGGAGAGTTGATTTTTCTGTTTTCTCTTGCAAATACGGAGGCTGCTGTGTCCTACGACGGAGATATAAGCGTACGCGTTATCAAATATCTCAACGAGAATATGAACCGTAATA
>JAZSIJ010000064.1:0-2401 GCA_045533755.1 Eubacteriales bacterium
ATAAAATTCTGCCGAGGCATACAGATGGGCTCTCCCGTTGAGGCTTACTGTATCCCCGAGCCGGGCGAGATGCCGGGCTATCCCCACGAGGAGATAATGGCAGCGGGTACGTTTGTCACGGGCGCTACGAATGAGCTTTCCTGCGACGGCCCTCTCTGCGAGCCCTACACCGCCTATATGCAGGGCGGTCTTACATACGAATACGGCAAGCTCGGCGTGATGCGCGCAATAGACGAGATGCTTGACCTCTCTGATAAGCTATGAGTATTTGTTACATAGTCGGCGCGGGCGAGTTTTACGGCAAATTTTCGCCCACTCCAAGCGACCTTGTGATTGCCGCCGACGGAGGCTATGACACGCTTCTCTCACTCGGAATTACGCCCGACCTTATTCTCGGCGATATGGACTCGGTGCGCTCCGGAACGAAGGATATAGAGAGGCTCGTTTTCCCGGTGAGAAAGGACGAAACCGACAGCTTTCTCGCCTACCGCGAGGGCGTGCGGCGCGGATACACCGACTTCAAGCTCTACGGCTGTGTCGGCGGGCGAGAGGACCACACCCTTGCTAATTACGCCCTGCTCGTCTACGCGAGGGAGCGAGGACACAAAATAACCCTCGTCGGCAGGCAAAGCGAGTGCTTTGCGCTTATAAACGAGTGCGTCACCCTCTCGGGCGAGGCGCTATCTCATCTCTCGGTCTTTGCCTTTGGCGGCGAGGCGCGCGGCGTATCTGTTCACGGCGCCGAATATGAGGCAGATGACGTCACCCTCACCCCAAGCTATCCCTTAGGCGTATCAAACCGCTTCTGCGACAGCGAGGTAACAATAGAGGTCACGAACGGCACTCTTCTCGTTATAGTTGAGCGGTCTACCGATGACTGACGGAGGCTTTATGGACACGAAAAGGTATTTGAACAGGATTGGAATATCCGAGGAAATCTCGCCGTCCGTCGAGGGCTTACGCGCGCTTCAGCTCGCCCACCTCTATTCCGTGCCATACGAAAACGTCGATATTATTGAGGGCGTTCCGCTTTCGCTCGATACCAACTCACTTTATGAAAAAATCGTCGTGAGAGGGCGCGGAGGATATTGCTTTGAGCTTAACTCGCTTTTTGAAAGGCTGCTTTCCTCGCTCGGCTTTAAGACGGTCAGCTATTTTGCTCGCTTCTGGCGCGGCGAGGAGGGCGTTCCGCAAAGACGGCACAGAGTTATCGCCGTTTTTCTTGACGGTGCGACATATATTGCCGACGTCGGCATCGGCTCTCCATCTCCACGAATATCGCTTCTTCTTTGCGAGGGGCTGGTGCAGGAATATTTCGGTGAGAGCTACCGCTTCGAGCGCGACGAGGCGCACGGGTGGGTTCTTTACGAGCTGCGCCACGGCGAGTGGCAGAAATACTTCTCGTTCACCGAGGAGCCACAGCTCGACCTCGACTTCGAGGCTATTTCCTACTTTTGTGAGCATCACCCGAGGTCGAAATTCAACAAGAGCTACATCGTCGCCTTAAAAACGCCCGATGGCAGAAAATGTATTGACGGCGACACATACAAGGTCTTCACGGGCTCGGTTCTTTCTTATATAGAGGAAGGAATCAGCGAGAGAAGGCGGCGCGAAATTTTCAAAAAAGAGTTTGGAATATAATTTTTCCCAAAGCTATTGACAAGCCGTAGGTTTAGTGCTATAATCTAACCGAACCGAACAGAATATATCATCAGGGGTGCGTTTTGCTGAGACGGCGCTTGCGCCGAACCCTCTAACCTGATACGGATAATGCCGTCGTAGGAAGAATGGATTGGTACTTTGCCTAAGTTTACCGCGCGGATGTTATATCCTGCGCGGTATTTTATTTAGGAGGGAATCCCATGAATTCCAACACAAAAAGCAATCTTCTAACCCTGACAGAGTGCAGTCTTATGATAGCACTCGCAACCGTTCTGAGCGTTTTTCCGCTCTTTGAGATGCCGTACGGCGGCTCGATAACGCTCGCGTCCTTCGTTCCGATAGTCGTGATAGCATACCGCCACGGAATAAAATACGGTCTTGGAACGGCAACCGTCGCGGCAGTAATACAGATGCTGCTCGGACTTAAAAACTTCTCCTACTTCACCACCTGGCAGTCGATTGTCGCACTCGCAATTTTTGATTACATAATCGCCTTCGCCATATTCGGTCTTGCGGGGATTTTCAGAAAACCGCTTAAAAATCAAGCACTCGCCGTCACGGCAGGCGCATTCTTCGCGAGCGTAATTCGCTATATTTGCCACGTTATCTCGGGTGCTACCATCTGGGCAGGTCTTTCGATACCTACCGAGGCGGCGCTCGTATATTCGCTCAGCTATAACGCAACCTATATGATACCCGAAACGATAATTCTCGTCCTGACGGCAGGCTATCTCGCCTC
>JAZSIJ010000133.1:0-4176 GCA_045533755.1 Eubacteriales bacterium
GCAAGTGTGATTTTGACTCTCATTTAGTTCGGCACCTCCTAATAGAAATTCGGGAAAACCCGTTGAATACCTCCCTCAATGGCGGAAGCCGCGCTGTCCCAGAAAAAGCGCGCAGAAAAAAAGCCTCCGACAGAGGTAGAACCATTATATCACCTTTTCATTTTTTTGTCAATACTTTTCGCAAAATATTTTATATAAATATTGAAATAATTTTCCTCGTATGGTAAAATAGCAATAGAAATAAAAGGAGAATGATATGAAAATAACCGTACTTGACCGAAAAACTATGGGAGAGGACATATCGCTTCTTCCACTTGAGAGATACGGTGAGCTGACCGTCTACGACATAACGCCCCCCGAGCTTATATGCGAGCGTGTGCGCGACGCTGAGGTAATAATACAGAACAAAGCGAAAATTACGGCAGAGGTTATATCTTCTGCGAAAAATCTGAAGCTCATCTGCGAGTTCGCAACCGGATACGACAATATAGACCTTGAAGCCGCGCGCCGAGCGGGAGTTGCCGTATGCAACGTTCCGGGATACTCGACCGACAGCGTGACGCTCTTTACGGTTGCCACGGTTACAGCTTTGGCGTCGAAGCTTATCACCTACCGTGCTTTTGTTAATTCGGGCGAATATACTTCGGACGGATCTCCAAATAAAATAGCCCCGGCGTTTTCCGACCTCCGCGGAAAGACCTGGGGAATAATAGGCTACGGAAACATAGGCAGGGCAGTCGGAAGGGTTGCCGAGGCTCTCGGAGCAAAAATCATGGTTAACAAGCGTACCGATATAGAGGGCGTAAAGTGCGTCGACGTCGATACGCTTTGCCGAGAGAGCGATGTTATCACTATACATTGTCCTCTGAATGAAGAGACGAGGGGTCTTATTGATGAGAGCAGGCTTTCGCTTATGAAAAAGAGCGTCATACTCGTCAACGAGGCGCGCGGAGCAGTTCTTGACGAGGCGGCGGTAGCCTCTGCCGTACTGAATGGCGAGATAGGAGCATTCGGCTGTGACGTTTACACAACCGAGCCCTTTTCGGCTGACCACCCCTACAACCAAATCAAGCAGCTTGACAACGTGATTCTCACTCCTCACTCGGCGTGGGCGTCCTTTGAAGCAAGAACGCGATGCGTCGAAATAATTTCCGAAAACATCGCGTCCTATATTAAAAACGAGCGCCGGAACAGAGTGGATTAAACTCTGTCAACGGTAATAACACAATAGCAATCGCCCCGCGAGCGTAAGACGGCTTCCTTTATGAGTCCCTCTGCCTCGTCGGGCGATATTTTTGACTCAAATGGAAGGGCTATATCGAATATGAGATTTGTATGTGTCTGACCTATAACTACGCGGAAGTCGTGAGTTTTAACCTCCGGAAGCGTCTCTTTTACTATACCGTCGAGAAATTCGCGCAACTCGTTTACCGTCTCGTCGTTTGTCACTATCGGATCCATGTGTATAGTGCAGGGAATATTTAACTCAGTCTGTATTCTGCGTTCAACGTTATCGATAACGTCGTGAAGGTAATATATATCACCCGCTCCGTCTACCTCTGCGTGAAAGGAAACTACGAGATTTCTCGGACCGTAATTGTGTACCATCATATCGTGGATACCGATAACATCGGGGTATTGCTTTACTATTTTTTCTATGTGCTCCACGGTTTCCTTCACAGGCGCTTCTCCGAGCAAGGAGTTCTTCGTTTCGTTCAGCACCTTGATTCCGGCAACGAATATCAGTACCGACACAGCCACACCGACTATTGCATCAATGACGTAGAGATTCGTAAGCTTAACGACTATTGAAGAAATCAAAACCGCGAGAGTGGATATTGAATCGGAAAATGAGTCTACTGCGGATGCCTTGAGCACCGAGGAATCAATCTTTATCCCGACGTATCTGTAATATGTCGCAAGAGCGATTTTTGCGAGCACCGAAAATCCGAGAATGATAAGGGTCAGAATAGAAAAATCGCTCTCGCCGGATGCCTTCGGAGAGAAGATGCTTGAAATCGAATCCGAAAGCACCTCGAAGCCGACGAGTAATATGAGAAATGAAACTATCATCGACGCGACGTATTCTATTCTCGCGTGGCCGAAGGGGTGATCCTTGTCGGCGGGTTTCGCCGCCAGCTTGAAGCTGATTAACGTCACCGCCGACGCGCCGGCGTCAGAAAGGTTGTTTAGGGCGTCTGCGGTTATTGCTACCGAAGAGGAGATAAGACCTGCGGCAAGCTTGACACCGGAGAGCAGAAAGTTTACTAAAATGCCTACAATGCTGGCAAGAGTTCCTTGCCTTTTTCTTGAATTTCTTTCGTTCATATTGCTTCACCGTAAAGATTTGATGTTGTTTTCATAAGTTTTTACCCGTAACTCCTTTACTTTTGGGCAATAAAGTGCTATACTAATATATATTCGAAAAGGAGTGCCGATGATGAGTTATACGAAATTTGACGTTGAATATATGAAGCCGGATAAGCTTGTTATCGAGCTTCGGTTTGATATAGCAACTGCCAGAGCGGCAGGCTTCAGGCTCGTGCGTTTCGCTCTCTCTCCGTCGGATGCGTCAGTGCGGAACAGATTTCTCACGACGGTTACAAGGAAGCTTTCTTCGATGAAAAAGGAAGGAGTTATACAGTTCTTCGCTACGCAGAAGAGCTTTGAGGAGCGAGCCACAGAGGCAACCTATCTCTTAAATAAATACCCGGAGCTCGCATGCGACCCGTCACTTTCCGAGAATGTAGGGGAGTGCACCATTTTCGTTGGGCTTTGACAGTCAAAGAAATTTAAAGGTTGCTTTAGAAACAAAGCAACCTTATGTATTAAATAAAACAAAATTACTGAGATTTCTTCTCAAGATAAGCAACTATGTCACCAACGGTAGTGAAGTTGTGAAGATCCTCATCATCTATAACGATATTAAATTTCTCTTCGCAGAGATAAACCAAATCGGCAAGCTCGAGCGAATTTATGCCGAGATCGCCTGCAAGCTCCGCTTCGGGCTTTATAGCATCGGGATTAACACGAAGCTCTTCCACCAGAAACTGCTTTACACTTTCAAACATACGAAACCTCCTTGTTCAGTTTAACGTTGAGTCAATCAACTTTTAATATGATACAATAAACGGTGGATTTTGTCAATAGTTTTTTAAAAAATAAGGCAATTTGACCAAAAACCTCGTTTGTTTGTGCGCTGTATGAAAGGATTTTTTGTTGAACATATACATATTGCGACAAAGCTCGGGGGGAGGGTAAAATTTAAATTCTGTTAAATATTTTTATTAAAAAAATAATTGACACTAACCCCCGAATATGATATACTTTAAATAGAGAAAATAGAAAGGAGAACGGTATGGCTTGGCTTTGGATTGGAATTATTGTGGCGGCGGTAGTAATTGAAACGCTTACCGATCAGCTCGTTTCGATATGGTTCGTTCCGGCTGGTATTGTCGCTGCGATTATGGAATTCTGCAAAGCACCGGCATATTGGCAGGTGATAGTATTCCTTGTCGTTGCTATCGTAGGTATAGTTTTCGCAAAGACGCTTCTCCCGAAAATAATGCCGAGGACATCCAATAATCGCACTAACATTGATGCCATTATAGGCGAGAGGTGTGTGGTTACCGAGAAGATCGACAACTACGCAGGCTGCGGTCAGGCGCGCGTCAAGGGACAGATATGGTCGGCTCGCGGCGTTGGCGAGGATGACGTCTTTGATGTTGGCGAGGTTCTTAATATCGTAGCCATAGAGGGCGTTAAGCTTATCTGCAAAAAGTAATTTTTATAAAAAGGAGAATTTATATGGGAATCATCAGCACGCTCTTGGAGGCAGGCAACACGCTTCCGATGGCAATAATTTTCGTAATACTTGCCATAATCGTTATCGTACTTATTTCCAACATCAAGATTGTTCCGCAGGCTACGGCACAGGTTATTGAGCGCCTTGGCAGCTACAGAACCACCTGGCACACCGGTATGCATTTCAAAATACCCTTCATTGAAACGGTCGCGAAGAAGATTACCTTAATGGAGCAGGTCGTCGACTTTCCTCCGCAGCCTGTTATCACCAAGGATAACGTAAGAATGCAGATAGACACAGTCGTCTTCTTCCAGATTACCGACTGTAAGCTTTATACCTACGGTGTTACCAATCAAGTCGGATCGTAGCCA
>JAZSIJ010000103.1:0-2072 GCA_045533755.1 Eubacteriales bacterium
GGTGATAGCGTTCTTGCTGTTTTTGACACAGCTTCCGATACATCCGGAGCTTGAAAATCTAATCAACATCACCGGCAAGATGTCAACTCCGCTTTCCATGATAATTCTGGGAATGCGCCTTGCTACGATGAAATTCACGTCACTAAGACAAAAGCTACTCACATATATTACGCTAGCGGTAAAGCAGCTCTTGATGCCTCTTATCACCTTTCTTCTCGTTTACTTTCTGCCTGTAAATCCCGAGATAAAATCGGTTCTCTTTATCGTTTCGGCATGTCCTGTGGCATCAGCGGTGCTCAATTATTCCGAGCTTGTCGGCGAGGGACAGCATGAGGCTGCCAATATGGTTCTTCTCGGAACTATGATGAGTGTGATAACGCTGCCCGTTATGATGCTTCTTTTGCCGCTTTTTGGTATTTAATTTAACACGGTATTACACTAAAACCAAAGAAATACACCCCTGCGAGTAATTCGCAGGGGTGCGCGTTTTGCTATTGATTGTAAACAAAAGTTCACATTATTTTCTCCATGTGGAAGGAGCGAAGAGAACGAGCATAGGGAACAGCTCAAGCCTTCCCGCAATCATATCAAAGGTAAGTACGAGCTTTGAGAAGGGGGAAAATAAGCCGAAGTTCGAGGTCGGACCAACGGCACTAAGACCGGGGCCGATATTGTTTATCGTCGCGGTTATGGCAGTAAAGTTCGTTGTAAAATCGTATCCGTTAAAGGACAGGAGCAGCAGTGATGCCGCGAAGAGTGCGATGTAGCACACTATATATGCGTTTGTCGAGCGTATAACCTCGTGCTCGACGGGACGGGAATCCAGAGTAATTTTCTTTATCTCCTTCGGGTGCGTGAGCTTGCTGAGCTCTCTGGTCATACCCTTGAACATAAGAATTATTCTTGACACCTTGATGCCACCGCCCGTGCTTCCCGCACAAGCACCGATGAACATTACGAATACTAAGAGCGTTTTTGAAAGCTCGGGCCACAGATTGAAATCAAGTGTAGAGAAGCCTGAGGTAGAAATCAGCGAGGCTACCGTAAAGGCGGAATGACGGAATGCGTCGCCAAGATTCTCAGCCCCCGTGCTTCCGAGAATGTTGAAGGCGATTATGACGATAGCCGAGGTTACAATATACAGAAATACTCTTACCTCGGTGTTCATGGCGTCTTTGAATTTTCTTTTCAGTATTAGGTAATAGGAGTTGAAGTTTATAGAGAAAAGAAGCATAAATACGGTAACTATTATTTGAGTGGACGGCGCAAAAGAAGCCATACTGTCGTTTCTTATGCCGAAGCCACCCGTTCCCGCGGTTGCAAATGCAAGGTTCACCGAATCAAAAACGGTGTTTCCTGCAAGCAACAAAAATACAAACTGAAGCAGAGTGAGAGCAATGTAAATAACGTATAGAATAATGGCTGTATTTTTAACACGGGGTACGAGCTTTGATACCGAGGGACCAGGGCTCTCCGCCTTCATAATATGCATATTCTGTCCGCCGCTGAGGGGAAGAAAGGCTATTATAAAGACCAGAACCCCCATGCCACCTACCCAGTGGGTGAAGCTTCTCCACATTAAAATTGACCTCGGGAGCGACTCGACGTCGGAAAGAATGCTGGCCCCCGTGGTTGTGAAGCCTGATACGGTTTCAAAAAGAGCGTCTATGAAGCTTGGGATAGCTCCTGAAAAAATGAAAGGAAACGCACCGAAAAGACTTATTAAAACCCAGCTTGCCGAAACTATGGCAAAGCCGTCCCTTGCAAAAAGCAGCTTGTTTTTCGGCTTGCCAAGCATTATCAGCGGAATTCCGCAGGCGATAGAGAGTATAGCCGTTGCAAGAAAAGCGAAGAACGCAGGCTCGAAATATACGGCTGCGGTTATCATAGGCACGAGTAGGAATGCCGCCTCGAAAAGAAGCAGGTATCCGAGCGTTTGCTTTATCATTCTGAAATTCATATAAAGCCTACCCCAAAATGTCGTTGATGTCGCGGAGCGTCGTAGCCTCGCATACTACCACTACTGCGTCGCCGACCTCAATGGTGTCGTTTCCTCTGGGGATTATTACGAA
>JAZSIJ010000027.1:0-5020 GCA_045533755.1 Eubacteriales bacterium
ATGGGGTGGTTGCGCATAAATCTTTCGTCGTCCTGCTTCTCGACGAACTCGCGCGCCAGCTCCATAAGTCTTGAGCTGTTGTGGTGGCAGGTGGAGGGGGGGCGCAGCCAATCGGTCGGCATATCGAATTTGCCCGTGGAAACGGTGGTTCTTGCATACTCTATTCCGCAGCACCTTAGAATATTTACCGCCTCGTCGGAATATGAGCCGTTAGCATAAGCCATGCCCTTAATAACTCTGCCGAATACGCTCTCCCACATCTCTCTGTCCTTTATGACGTCGTAGGTAGCCGCACCCGTGTCAACCTTTGCAAGCGAAAGATGACGGTGACCGTGTACCGCGACCTCAAAGCCGCTTTTATCAACAAGCTCGACGAACTCCTCTACCGTGAGGTGATTTTGTGCTCTTCCAACAAGCGACGAGTTTACGTTCAGCGTGCCCTTGATGCCGTGCTTCATCATGGTTTCGACCATTCTCGTATCGTGAATCGTGCCGTCGTCGTAGCTGACGGTGAAGGCTTTCCTTTTAAAGCCCGGAAATTTCATCATAATAGCCATTTCGGTTCTCCTTATGTAATGTTTTGTTTACATTATCGCTTGTTTTTTAATTTTTCTCGTTATTCTTATTGAGAATGCAAAATGAATCAAAGTACACAGCGCCCAGGATATAGGATAAATTATGTAAAGGCTTTCTGCCGTTCCGAAATGCGGAAATACGAAGGACGTCCATAGCACTCTCACGACGCAAACCGAGAAGAGTGTCACTATCATCGGGCGAAGCGAAGAGCCGAGTCCTCTCTGGTAGCCTGTCAATACGTCCATCCAGCCCTCGATGAAGTATAGCGGAAGAATTATCATACATCTGACCGTCGCCGCATTTATTATGAGCTCCGCATTCGGCAAGGTCATATCGACGAAAAGAGTTGACAGCTCTCTTATAAATATCAGTGCAACGGCGCTGACGGCAATGCCCACCACCAGCACCTGAAGCATGCAGTAAAGCAGCGTTTTCTTAACACGGTCGAGCTTTCCTGCTCCAAAATTCTGTCCGACGAAGGTGATAGTTCCCTGATAATAAGCGTTAAGCACGGTGTAGCTGTAGCTATCTATCGCACCTCCAACGGTATTGCCGCCAATCTCGGGTATCGAGAGGGTGTTTACAGAGGACTGCACGAGCATGTTGGAAGTGGCAAAGAATGCGCTCTGTATTCCCGAGGGAATTCCGACGACGAGAATTCTTTTCAGCATAGGCAGGCTTATGCCGAGCTTATTCAGACGGAGCTTGTAGCTCTCGTTTGTTAGCATAAGAAGAAGTATAACCGCCGCGGCTGACAGGTACTGAGATATTATCGTTGCAAGCGCAACTCCGGCAACGCCCATGCCAAAAGCGATAACGAAAATAAGGTTGAGAAACACGTTGACAATACCGGTTGACGCCAGAATAACAAAGGGCGTTTTCGAGTCGCCCTTTGCGCGAAATACGCTCGAGGCGAAGTTATACATGACCGAGGCGGGAACACCGCACATTATAATCTGCATATAAAGCGTCGCCGAATCAATAAGCTCCGCCTTCGTTCCCATTGCCGTAAGGAGAGGCCGTGTGACGAAAAATCCGAAAACGGCAAAGGCAATTCCCGCTATCGCCGCAAAGGTAACGACGGTGTGGACGGCACTCGAAATTAAATTCTCATGCTTTGCTCCGAAGCTCTGCGAGAGAACGACTATTGCTCCTGCCGAAATATTTATTATTATGTTTACGACGAGCGCCGTCGCCGAGCCCGTAGATCCTACCGCCGCGAGCGCGTTGGGGTCGCCCGAAAAGCGTCCGACAACTATCTGGTCTGCGGTATTATAAAGAAGCTGAAGCACTCCCGTCAGTATTATGGGAATTACGTAGGCTATAATCTTGACAAAAAGCGGCCCCTCGGTAAGAGTGCCATCCTTCTTTGCGACCGTCATATTACCCTCCTCTGACAGCTTGATTTCTGCCACGTCTCAAAGGTCTATCACTATTCTATCACAAATAAAAATAAAATCAATAGAAAAAGAAAAATTATTAATTAAAATAAAGGAGCTTCCGACATAAGTCAAAAGCTCCCACTGAATTAAAATTTAGAACCCGTCGGTCGTGCCAACCGTGCCTGCTCCCAGCTCTGCCTCCATGGACTCGAGATATTCATAAAGGCTATCGAGCGCATCGGGATTTGCGGTGAGATAAATATCCCAAATGACAATCGAAACACCGAATACCGTGCCGATTATTCCAACCACCAGACCCGCGATGGCCATTCCGTCGAAGTAACCGAGATTTCTTCTCGAAATAACGGCAAAAACGATTGCCAAAAGACCCATAACCAGTCCGCCATAGACAACGCAGCAGCAAAGCACCGACAAAATTCCGATAACCAAGGAGGCAACCGACCAGCCGCGGCTTCTCGGCACGCCGTCCATAACCGTTTTATAGGCGTATGAGCCCTCCTCGCCCGAATTGCCCGTTCCGCCGGTATATTTTCCGTAGTAGCTTTCGCTTGAGGAGCCTTCCTCCTCAAAACCCGTCTTGTTTTCGTATTCTTCGCTCATATTAGCTCCTCCTTTTATTTTTTTTAATTAAATTTTAGCACAAAAAAGCCAAATAATCAATAGATGTCTTAAAATTTTTTTGAAAGCGAAAAAATCAAAGGTCAAACGGATACCGGAGGCCAATCTGCTCTCTTATGTAATCCATCTGCTCTAAAATAGTTATACTCTCGCGCATCGGCACAACATCACTCTCGATTTTACCCTGCCTTATGCAGCGGCACGCCTCGTAAATTTCCTCCTCGAAGCCCTCTCCGATGCTTTTTCTCGAAATGCGTCTTTCCTCGCCGTTAACCGAAACGATGATTTCCTGCGCTCCGTAAAACCGAGGCAGGGCGATATATCCCCGCGTTCCGTATACGTATGCCACCTCGGGCTTAGATACGTTTATCGCTGAGGAAACCGAGGCTATCTCTCCGCCGCTATACTTCATAAGTATATTAGTCTGGCAGTCAACGCCGTAGAAAATATCGGATGTAGCGGTGATACTCTCGGGACTGCTTCCAAGAAAGATTGCCGCAAAATTCAAGCCGTAAACTCCAACGTCCAAAAGAGAGCCGCCCGCCATTTCGTTCTGATAAATCTTAGGCTCCTCCTCGGGCAAGAGAGAATAACAAAAATCGGCGCTTACCCCTCTTATTTTCCCTATTTCTCCGCTCTCGGCAATTCTCTTTGCCTCGGCTATTGCCGGCAAAAAGCGCGTCCACATAGCTTCCATTAGGAATACACCGCTTTTCTTTGAAGACGCGAAAAGCTCCTCTGCCTCTCTCGCGTTAACGCACACAGGCTTTTCGCACAAGACATGCTTTCCCGCGTTTATAAAAAGCTCGGCACAGGGCTTATGAAACGGGTGCGGCGTTGCGATATAAACGGCATCGACAAGAGTGGATTTTGCCATCTCTTCGTATCCGACAAAGAGGCTTGGAATATTGAATTTTTCGGCAAAGAGTCTGCCTCTTTCGGCGTTTGTCGAGGCTACCGCAACAAGCTCTGCTCCCTTGACGTTCTTTATTGCACGGGCAAATTTTTGCGCGATATTACCCGCGCCGACAATTCCCCATCTGATTACGTCTTGCATATTTTTCACCTTAATCCAAAAGAATGAGGGCAATAAAGGTGAGATTCTCGTAGCCTATGTTCTTTATTCCGTGACCGCTTCCCGACGGGGTGAAGGTAACCGTCCCTGGCAGAACCTCGGTCTTCTCACCGTTGTCGTCGTACAGTCCTCTTCCCGATATTATGTAGTAGCTTTCGCTCTCGCCCTCGTGAATATGGAACTCAACCTCCTCGCCCGGCTTAAGCTCGGCAAGAGAAAACATCTTGAGCCTCTCGTTTTTTCCTTCAAAATCCGAAAGGTCTGAAAGAAAGAGCTTTGCCACACCATCTCTATTGCTTTCGGTCTTAATCTTGAGTTGTTCTTTCCTTTTTAACATAATCTTTTCCTTTCCAAAACACCTTTACGTTTAATCTGAAAATCAAAGGAGGCATATCCGTGTTAAATAACAGACGCAAAATCGCTTTTCTTTTCATTGCCGTAAACGGCGGTATAATTATCCTTTCTATAATATACGCTATCGTTTTTCATTTTAGCCCCGAGCTTTTTTCCTGCTCGTTTAAGGACATATTTCACCTATACTGTCCCGGCTGCGGCGGCTCGCGCGCGGTTACGAGGCTGCTCAGCTTTGATATTGTCGGCTCTTTTGTCGCCTTCCCTCCTCTGTATTTCGCGATAGGAGCGATAGCCGAGCTGGATATAAGAATGCTCTGTTCTATAATTAAAAACGACGAAGGGATACTAAAGCGCTACCGACCCACTGCCTTTATAATATTCGCTGCCGTGCTGATTGTTCACTTTATTTTGAGAAACGCTCTGCTTCTTGGATTCGGCATTGACCCGCTTGGAGATATTATAAAAACTGCGGCTATTATTTAGACTCACATCAGTCCTTTTCGGCAATTACCACCGAGTCCTCGCCGTCAATTTCCCTGATTCTCACGCTTACCGACTCGCTGTGCGAGGTCGGTATGTTCTTGCCTACGAAGTCGGGCTTGAAGGGTAGCTCGCGCAGTCCTCGGTCAACCAGAACGGCAAGCTGAACCGTCCTCGGTCTTCCCTTGCGGAATAGGGCGTCTATTGCGGCTCTGACAGTTCTTCCGGTATATATTACGTCGTCCGTGAGGATGACGTTTTTTTCATTTATGTCAAAAGGAATATTGGTCGCGTTTGCGTCTTTGCAGATGTTTGAGCTTGAAAGGTCGTCGCGGTAAAAGGTGACGTCGAGCTGTCCTACGGGAACTCTCTCGCCCTCTATTCTGTAAATTTCCTCGGCTATTCTCGCGCCTATATCCGCACCACGCTTCAGCACGCCGACGATAACCACATCCCTCGTTCCCTTGTTCTTCTCGGTTATCTCGTGGGAAATTCTTCTTATAGCTCTCGCTAC
>JAZSIJ010000160.1:0-4749 GCA_045533755.1 Eubacteriales bacterium
GCCACGAAAATCCTCGCCTTGTTGTTTTCGGGCTTCGGGGTTATCCTGAATTCGCGTATCATTACGGCTTCTCCCCGGACGAGAGCTTATACTCCTCAAAGCGCGAGTAGCTCTCGTTATTTTCGTAAATCGGAACGGCAAATACCGTCTTCTCCTCAGCGCCGAGAAGCTCAATCTCAAGCCTTATCCACTCGACCTTGTCCTCGCCCTCGTCAAGACCGAGGTCTACTCCGTCAAAAACGAGCTTGTAATAGCGGTACATAAGAAGCGAGTCGTCTATGACCTCGCTAACCTCGGCAATCTTGATAGGGTCGCCCTTCTCTTCTATCGGGTCACGCCAGAGCGAGAAGCGGAAGGCATCAGCACCGACCGAGGAAATATCCCCGCCGTATTTCTGCCGAAAGGTCTCGTATATCGCCGTATTGAAGCGAAGCGACAGCTGTATCTGCTCCGCTCCCTCGATAACTATGAGGTTGTCGCAGAAGAAATTGCCGTCCTCGGAATCGTCGTAGGGCGACCTGAGCTCCTGCGTTTTAGCGCCTATTTTGCCACCCGTCGAGTTGTAATACTCGGTCAAAGCGTCGTTAAAATAGAGCTTCGTCATACTCGCAGGATAATAATTAAATAGGAATATCCTGAATAAGAGAAATCCGATAACCGCAAAGCAAACCACCGCAACGAGTATCTTCAAGCCTCTGATGACGGGATTTTTCGAGGGCGGCGAGTCTATCTCGTTGTAGTCGCCGTATCGCTCCATATCTTCCATAAAAATCTCCTTTTTGCAAAAAGAAACCTAAAAATTCTCAAAATCCCCTCTATTTTATCATAAACCCACCGCCTTGTCAACCGAAAGGCAGGAATGTTAAAATTATCTTTACTTTTCACGTAATTTAAAGGGCACGGCAGATAAAAAACTGTCCGTGCCCGACTTATTTATATAGTGATTTAATTTTCTGCGTTTTCGGTCTGCCTTCTTTTTCTCCGGAATATGAAGCTCCTGAAGAGAATGATATTCATCACGGCAAAGAAGAGGACGAATATTATCAGTACAAGCACCGGCTTTTTCGGTGCAAGCTCGGCGAGGAACATCATCGGGAAGCCGAATACTATCGCGGGGAAATTCTGATAAACGAGATTATCCGATGCCGGAGTCCTGAAATCGCCGTCAATCTCACGGAGAAGTATAATGCCCGTGGACGCCGTGCCCGTGAGCATACCGTACATAGCGAGGAACTGCTCCTCAACGTAGTCACCGAAGAGTGTCCTTGCAACTATGCGGTTGTAAATATAGGTTATTATCAGTCCGACAACGCCGAGAATAAGTATTATTCCCCAATAGCGCTCAAGAATATCAAGACGTATCGCCGCAACGCCGGATATTACCATAACGTCGAAGAAGAAGTTGGACGCTCTGGTCATAAGGAAGTTATTGGTATATTTTCTTCTCGAAATTCCCTTTCTATAGAAGAGGTTAAGCGTAACCTTCATCAGCGTTGCAACAAGAACTCCGATGAGGAAATTGAAGCCGTAAATGAGAGCTACCATGCCCGGAGCAAGCTTTGATATGCCGAGCATAATCAAATATGTAAGCACGTAGGCGACGACGATAAGCGCTATCTGCACCGTCATCTTGTCCACGCTCTCCTGCATAGGCATCTCGCCTATAGCGTCCACCTCTTCGGTGTGAAGCGAGCCGTCGGTGCGCTTTGAGCGAACGAGCCTTCCTCGCCTTTTCATTACGTTAAGATGTAAAACACCGCCAAGCGCCGCCGAAATGAAGCCTAGCGCCGCCACGGTAAGACCGAAGCTTCTGCCGCCGACGAATCCGAACTCACTCTCGTAGAGCGCGCCGTAATTCATCGCCTGCCCCGTTCCCTGACCGTATCCGAAGGGAAGAAGGACGCCTGCCGCCTTGAAAAAGCCGGGGATAACGAGCGCCGCTATAAGCGTGATTCCAAGTCCGAAAATTCCCTGTAAAAGATAGGTCGACACCGTCGTAACTCCGGTGTTGAATATCTCGGCGGTTCGTTTTCTGTTAAGTCTTCCCCCGTTAGTCTTGAAGGACGAGGCGATAAATCCGAGAGCAAGAGTATGATAGGTTATAATTTCCAGCATATTGTTGCCCTGACCGCCGAAGATTGCCGCATCAAACATAACCTCCGAGGTTATGAGCTTATACACGCTCTCGACTGTGAGAAGCACCGCGCCGCCTATAACCGACGTCGGTATCAGCGAATCTGTTAAAAACGGAATCTTTCTTTTAAGTATATTACCGACCAAAAGAGCACCCATAAGGATTCCGAAAATCAGAATCCAGCTCCAAACCTCAGAGTCCCAGAAATTTATCATTTTCCTCTCCCTTTCTTACGTTCTTATACCTATGGAATATATTTAAGTATTTAAGCGCGCAGAAGCGGCTTCCACCCTTAATCTGATATATTTTCCCGCCGTGATATATATTGAGCTTGTTTCTGCCGAGAACGGTGAGCGCCGACGTTTCGTCAAAGCCGAAGCGTATTTCCCCACCCGCGCCGAGCAGAATAGCGTCCCCGTAAAGCGAGAGCTGTGCGTCCTCTCTGATAAGCAGCTTTTTCTTATACGGAATTTCCTCATAAAGCGACACGGTGTCCGAGTATATAACCCCCTCAAGCTCGGTAGGGTCGAGCGAATTGATGAAATCGCACTGATAATCATACCAATCCGACACGAAGCGGTAGGGAAAATCGAAGCCCACACCGAAGAGCTCCTTCGTTTCGGTGTATCTCACTTTTCTGCCGCACACCAGGCACTCTATCAGGTCGCCGTGGCTCTCAAAGCGTGAAAGTCCGTGATACGGGCACACATATATAGCGCGTTCGAGGTATTCTGCGCGTCTTTTATGTATGTACTTACCGTCAACCCGAGCCTCATCTACGTAAAGCTCGGTGCGTATGGCGTCCATAAGCTCGCCGTCTGACATTCTCGCATATTCCTCGGGCGGTATTACCCTTGATACGAACGCCCTCATTTTTCCGCGCCTCACAACGTCGCTCCATCTTGGATGGACACCGTATCCGCCCTCTATTCTGAAGAGAGCAACGGGAAGCCCGAGCTTCCTTGCAAGAGGAGCGATGGTCGGGCTCATATAGCCCGTTTTGCCGCTATAGGTGCGGTTTCCCTCCGGAGCGATAGCTATCGTGCCGCCCTCCCCTGCCACCTTCATACAGTTGAGTATCGCTCTGACGTCGGTGGTCTGCTTTTTAATCGGAATGGGTGCTACGAGATACTTTATAAGCCTTGAAACAAAGCCGTTGGAAAACAAATCCTCCGAAGCCATGTAATACACCGGGCCGCGAAATGCCATTCCCACGAAAAACTGGTCAAAGGCGGTCTGGTGATTCATCAAAATAAGATAGGGACGGCGCTGTTGCTCCTTATACCTCTCAATTTTCACGCGGTACTTGATTCTCGTATAAACACCGAGCGTAACGAAGAGAAGATTTCTAACTATACGGTGTCGGAGCTTAATCCATTTTTCTTTCTTCTTTTTCATTTTCACCTCGCGCAGTCGGGTAGAGGAATAACCGCCAAAAATGCCGAAAATTCGAGCTTTTCGAGCAGAGGCGGAGTATTCCCTTTTGTCTAATTATAGTATAATTACTTTAATTATAGCACAAAACGAACAATTTGACAAGTCAACTTTGCAAAAAATTTTAAAACCCAAGCAGCGAGACTAAACCCACACCCGAATTTATTTGTAAGGGAGGCGTTTCGCATCCCGTTTCTTATATCGGTTGCCGAGCTTTCGGGAGGGGTGACTCCTCCCGTACACCTCATCAGTCACCTAGCGGTGACAGCTTCTTCTCAAAGAAAAAGCCTAAAAAGCCTCTCCCATTGGGTAGCGAAGCGGCGCGAGGGTATTGAATAACAGTCCGGTGGATGTTTGCCACTCGCGGCGAAGTTTGAAATGTATGTTCCGCTGTCAATGAAGGGAATATTTTTCCTGCTCGTTTGGCAATATACCGCAAGCGGTATGTATACCCCGAGCGTGCCCGAGCCCACAGGCGAGACAAGGTGGCAGTCGCAGACTGACGGATGAGGTGTAGAACCCGAAGCATTTGCTAACTCCGAAAAGCCTCCTCCCCCATCACGCGACTGTCACTCGGTTTTCGTTATACAAAAAGGGTGAGCCACGCAACTATGACTCACCCGTCTATTATTTTAGAATGATTTCGCCGCCGCGGCGCTCAAGTGCGGTGGAATAGAAGGCGGTCAGCGCATCGGTCATATAGCCGAGGTCGAGTGCTCCCGCCGTCTCTACCGCCGAGTGCATTGCGAGCTGTGCAAGCCCTATATCGACGGTAGGAAGAGATACTACGGTATCTGATATAGATCCGAGCGTCGAGCCGCCGCGAAGGTCGGCGCGGTTGTAGAAATGCTGAATTTTAACGCCTGCACGGCGGCATATCTCCGAGAAGAGGGCGTCGGAGACTCCGTCGGTTGCATAGGATTGGGAGGCGCTATGCTTGATAACCACGCCGCCGTTCATCACCGGCGCGAATTCCTTATCCGAGAGCTCGGGGTGCGCGGGGTGCTTTGCGTGGGCGTTATCGGCGCTGACCATAAAGCTCTCTGCCAGACGAAGCCTATATCCCTCCAAGCCTCCCGCAATCCGCGTAAGCGTCGAGATAAGCATGTCGGAGGCTGCGCCCTGCTTGGTTTCGGAGCCTACCTCCTCGTTATCGAATATCGCAAGGACTGGGGTAGCCG
>JAZSIJ010000122.1:0-19080 GCA_045533755.1 Eubacteriales bacterium
CATATCACGAGAACCGCACGCATATATCCGGAGATATAAGCATCGACGGGGAGAGCGCGCCTCTTCTCGCTCCTCGTGCCATCGCCTCGCGAATAGCTCTAATGCCGCAGACGCTTCCCATACCGAAAATGACGGTGCGCGAGCTCGTCACGCTCGGACGATTTGCCGATAAGTCGCCGTTCTCAAGAGAGACGGACGAGGACAGGAAGGCTGTGGAAGAGGCGATAGCCGCACTTAAGCTTTCAGACCTTGCCGATACACCCCTCGCGCATCTTTCGGGTGGAGAGCGTCAGTCTGCCTATCTTGCCCTGATTCTAGCCAAGGGGGCAAAAAACCTCATTCTCGACGAGCCTGCCTCGGCACTCGACGCAAAAAACCGCAGAAGGCTCTTCTCATTTCTCCGCAAGATGCGTGACGAGGGACACGCCGTCCTCACGGTACTACACGACCTCACCGAAGCCTCGTCACTTGCCGACAGAATAGTAGTTCTCGATAAGGGGCGCGTAGTATTTGACGGAACACCGCGGGAGCTTCAAAATAGCGGCATACCCGAAGCCATTTTTGGTCTGCACCCCATTACCGCCCTCTGTGACGGCAAAGAGGTGACCGTCTATTTGCCATAAATGCCGCTAACAGCCACTAATAACAAAATATAAAAATCAGAGCGAAGAAACCGTATCTTTCAGCGGAATCTTCGCTCTTTTTGGGTTATGCTTAACCCCATTACGTTATGCTTGATTTGTATTTCCCCGGGGGAATTCCGACGGCTTTTTTAAACGTCCTTATGAAATTTGCGTAGTCGTTAAAGCCGCACATAAATGCCGTGTCGGTAACGCTCATTCCGCTCGCCAGCAGCTTTTTTGCCTCGGTAATACGCTTACTTATTATATATTTGGTGACCGTTGTGCCGCAGTAGCGATTGAAAAGGCGGGATAGCTGGCTCGAGGAAACAAAGGCGCTTTTGGCAAGCATCTCAAGGGTCAGCTCAGAGGAGTAATTTTTATTTATGCAGTCTATGGCAAGCTGAACCGTGCGCTGACTGAATTCCTCCGAGCGACTTCCCTTGTGGGTGTAAAAAAGCCTGCTTATCTCAAGCAGTATTTCGGATGCACGAAGCTTTTTATACATACCGTCTCCATACGGGCGCTCCTCTCTGAGCTCTTCAAAAAGCTCGGTCAGGTGCCCCGCTTCCTCAGCAGAAAGCGATACCTTGGCGATCTTTTCCGAGCAATAAAATGCAGACGAAAGATTTGCGTCATCGTGTGAGTTTGAGTAAAGAAAGGCAGGGTGCACGTGCATTATGTAGCGCAAAAATCTGTCATCCTTGTCGGGAACTACCTTGTGCGCCTCAAATTGATTTATTACAAAGAGGTCGCCGTCACTTATATCGTACACCTTATCGTCAATGAGAAAGCTGTTTCCGCCCTCAAGGCAGAAAAATACCTCGCAGCATTCGTGTATATGCACCTCTTGATTTTGATTTTTCGTTTCCGAATAAAATACACCGAAGCCTTTTGTGTTTGTCGCGTATTCTATTGCCTGTGTGCAGGAGTCAAAAAAGCATTTCATGGCACGCCCTCCTTTTTCTCTGCTTATATAATACCACAACATGATAAAAAAAGCAACAATTTTATTTGAAATTGCAATAAAATTGCAAAAATAGTATGTTATAATCAAATCAGGAGGTAGTTATATGCTTATACTGAAAATTATAGGAAGGGACGGAGAAACAAGAGCTGAGTGGAAGGGCTCTGACATAAAGGCTCAGTTTCACGGAAGCCTTTCCGACGGTGACAAAATCAAGGTTCTGCTTGACGGAACGGATTTTCTGGCGGTAAAGCTCGATGCTACACTTGCCGAAAGTATTTTGTGGGTTCCAAGCCGCAGCTTTGAGTTTGCACTGCCCACCCAAAGACAGATAAGTAACGGATACGCTCCCGAGGCTTTTTCGGGGGAGGATCATCTGATATGTGTACGTGAGCCCGAGGAGCGCGACATATATGGATACCGCAACATAGCTCTCAACTCGCACGATAAGCACGGGAAGGTAAGGCATTTTCCTCACGCAGTCGCAAACTTCGTTACCCGTGACGACCCTTGCTTTTATGAGCGAAATGCTATCGACGGGGTGATAAACAATCAGGGGCACGGAAGCTATCCCTATCATTCCTGGGCAGGAGGCGCGCGCGACGACCTTGAATTTACACTTGATTTCGGACGGAACGTGGAGATAGACCGGCTTGTTTTCTATCTTAGAGCCGATTTTGCCCACGACAAGATAACCGGCATACCGCACGATTCCTATTGGAAGAACATAGATATTGAATTCTCCGACGGCGAGGTGATACACGGCGAATTCACACTTGACAATAGCGATCTTAACGAAGAAAACTCCAAGGGTCAGGAAATCTCTTTCGACAAAAAAACAACAAAATACATACGTCTGTTCAATTTCAGACAAGTAAGTGAAATACTCTCGTTTGCGGCTCTGTCGCAGATAGAGGTTTTTGGAAATATTATTAAGGAGGATTTAAGTAAAATGGAAGTACGTCAGGCATCTAACGCAAAGGACGTTAAGCACTACACAACAGAAAGGCTGCGCGAGGAGTTCCACATCGCAAGTCTTTTCACAAAGGACAACATAAGAATGGTTTACAGCCATATCGACAGAATAATCACGGCAGGACTTATGCCCGTTCGCCAGACGCTTAAGCTTGAGGCAGGCAAGGAGCTTGCGGCTGATTATTTCCTCGAGAGAAGAGAAATGGGCTGTATCAACATCGGCGGTAAAGGAACTATCACCGTCGACGGCGTTGAATACGAAATGAACCCCAGAGACGGCATCTACATAGGAATGGGCAACAAGGAAATAACCTTTAAGAGTGAGGACGAGAGCGTACCAGCGAAGTTCTACGTAAGCTCCTGCCCTGCTCACACCTCTTATCCTACCGTAAAAATAGACATCACGAAGGCAAAGAAGGTACCCTGCGGCTCTGTGGAAGAGTGCAACAAGAGAGTTATCAATCAGTATATCCACCCCGAAGTAATAAAGAGCTGTCAGCTTGCTATGGGACTTACCGAGCTTGAGGAGGGCTCTAACTGGAACACAATGCCCTGCCATACTCACGACAGACGTATGGAGGTATATCTCTATCTGGATATGGGTGAGAACGACGTTGTATTTCACATGATGGGCGAGCCTACAGAGACGCGTCATATCATTATGCACAATGAAGAGGCTGTTATTTCGCCCTCTTGGTCGATACACTCCGGTGTTGGCACTCGCGCTTATTCATTCATTTGGGCTATGTGCGGTGAAAACCAGGAGTTTACCGATATGGACCACATTGAAACAAAGGATCTTCTTTAATAAGGCGGTGAAAAAATGAAAAATATGTTTGATCTCAAAGGAAAGGTCGCCCTTGTTACAGGCGGCTCTTACGGTATTGGCTTTGCTATCGCCAAGGCTCTCTCCGATGCCGGCGCAACCATCGTTTTTAACGACATAAACGACGAGCTTGTTTCCCGCGGACTTGAATCCTATCGCGCAGAGGGAATCGAGGCACACGGCTATGTCTGCGACGTTACCGACGAGAGCGCGGTCTCCGAATTCATTTCCAAGGTGGAGCGTGAGGTCGGTATTGTTGATATCCTCGTAAATAACGCAGGTATCATCAAAAGAATACCCATGTGCGAGATGAGCGCTGAGGATTTCCGTAAGGTTATAGACGTTGACCTTAACGCCCCCTTCATCATGTCCAAGGCAGTCATTCCCTCTATGATAAAGAAGGGACACGGCAAAATAATAAACATCTGCTCGATGATGAGTGAGCTTGGACGCGAGACCGTTTCGGCATACGCGGCGGCAAAGGGCGGTCTCAAGATGCTTACAAAGAATATTGCCTCGGAATACGGAGAGCACAATATTCAGTGCAACGGTATAGGTCCGGGATACATTGCAACGCCCCAGACCGCACCTCTTCGCGAAGTGCAGCCCGACGGCTCCCGTCACCCATTTGATTCCTTTATCATTGCCAAGACCCCCGCGGCACGTTGGGGAGACCCCGAGGATCTCGCAGGCCCCGCGGTATTCCTTGCATCTGATGCGTCGAATTTTGTAAACGGACATATTCTTTACGTTGACGGCGGCATACTCGCCTACATCGGAAAGCAGCCTAAATAGGAGGAGCATTATGAGTTACGAAAAGATTATTGAGCAAAACAAGCAGTGGATAGACGAAACCTGGCAGAAGCTTGACGAGAAGCTTTCGCGCCTTGCAGTCAAGAGCCATGATAAGATTCCTTATACGACCGTTGACGGAGTTCACGACACAAGAACCTCGGATAAGGATATTATACAGTGGACGAACGGCTTTTGGGGCGGACTTATGTGGCTTATGTATGCCGAGACCAAGAAAGAATGCTATAAGCTCACCGCACAGAATTCCGAAAAAATGATGGACAGAGCTCTTGCTGACGTAACAACGCTTAGCCACGACGTTGGCTTTATGTGGCATATTATGTCGGGCGCGGCTTACAGACTTACGGGCGACCTACAGTCACGCGACCGCGATCTTCTCAGCGCTATGACGCTTGCGAGCCGTTACAACCTTGACGGAGATTTTATCGTTGCTTGGAACTCCCCCAAAGCAAAAGGCTGGACTATCATCGACACGATGATGAATCTGCCTCAGCTTTATTGGATATCGCGCGAGCTTGACAACAGCAGATTCGACAAAATAGCCAGACGCCATGCAGATATGGCTATGCGCGACCACGTCCGTTCTGACGGCTCTGTCAATCACATAGTTTCGCACGAGACAGACTCGGTAGGTGTTATCGAAACCCTCGGCGGACAGGGCTATGGCGTCGGCTCTTGCTGGTCAAGAGGTGCGTCGTGGGCGCTTTACGGATTTGTGCTTTCCTATATTCATACAAAGGAAGAAAAGTATCTTGATACCGCAAAAAGAGTTGCACACTATTTCATTTCTAGCGTAGCGGCAACCGATTGGCTTCCCCTCATTGACTTCCGCGCTCCCGCCGAGCCTGTTAAGTACGATTCCACGGCAGGCGCTATTGCGGCGTGCGGACTTATTGAAATAGCCAAGGCAGTTCCGGAGCACGAAAAGCGCCTCTACCTTACCGCCGCAATAAATATCCTCAGGGCGATGGATAAGGCGTGGTGCAACTATGGAGAGGAAGAGGACGGGATACTTCTCTTCGGCAGCGAAAGATACGGCGATTGCGAGCACATGCACATAATTTACGGAGATTATTTCTTTACCGAGGCAATCCTCAAGCTGAAGGGCTCTGATTTTCTTCCTTGGTAAAGAGTGTGAAAGCTGCTGTATAAGACCTCTTGTAGATGAGACGTCATAGCCACCGATAAACCCGATAATACAAGCGTCGCGCCCTGCCGAGTTGGCAGGGCGCTTTCATATATAATAAATGGAAGTGAATACGCTTTATCCTTTTCGAAGGGGACGGGGCGGCTCGGGCGGCATTTCGTCGGCTGCCGACTGATAGCGGCTTGCCTGCGTTGTGAAGAGGGTGTGATACTTACCCTTAATCTGCATAAGTGTATCGTGGTTACCCTCCTCGACTACTCTTCCGTTTTCGAGGACGACTATTTTGTCGGCGTCAACGGCACTCGAAAGGCGGTGCGACACGAAGACGGTTATCTTACCGCGCGAGAGCTCGCGGAATTGGTTAAATATTTCCTGCTCGGCGAGAGCGTCGAGCGATGCTGTCGGCTCGTCGAGTATGAGTATTTCGGATTTCTTGTAAAAGGCACGGGAAACAGACAGCTTCTGCCACTGACCGCCCGAAAGCTCGATTCCGTTCTCCTCGAATATTCTCGTAAGGGGGGTATCGTATCCATTCGGAAGCTCGGAGATAAATCCGTCCGAATTGCCATGCACTGCGGCGGCGACGACGTCCTCCTCGGTATGCTGTCTGTCAACGTCACCGAAGATTATGTTTTCTCTCGCGCTCTCGGCGTACTTTCCGAAGTCCTGGAAAACTATGCCGAACATATTGTGAAGAGCCGCGACGTCATATTCGCGGATATCTCTGCCGTCGAGAAGAATTGTACCCTCGGTGGGGTCGTAAAGTCTTGTAATAAGCTTTATAAGCGTAGTTTTTCCCGCGCCGTTAAGACCGACGAGAACAACCGACTCGGCAGGATTCAAGGTAAGGCTGACGTTATCGATTACACGTCTGTCGGTTCCGGGATAGCTGAATGAAACGTTGCGAAGCTCTATCGTATGAGGGATATCGAGGCTAGGCACAAGCGGCTCGTCAAGCGTGGGTACGACGGTGACCTCCTCCTTCGTGAAGTCTATCAGGTTATTGATAAACAGAGTTCCCTCGTATATCGTTGCCGTCGCCGTAAGAAGTGTTGAGACGTAGCTCGATATTGAGGTAAGCGCACCCGTATAAAGCGAGTAGTCGCCTATCATACCGCCCTCGAAAACTACGTTATAAGCGATATAAAGGAACAGCGCGCAGTTTACAAGAATCGAGAAGAAGGAAACGATTACCTGCGTCACTCCCTCTTTTACAATAAGCGAGCGCAGACCCTTGTAATATTTCGAAAAAACTTTTTTGTATTTTCCTATAAAGGTGTCGCCAAGGCCGAGGAGCTTAACCTCCTTTGCCATATCCTTATTGACCATAAGCCCCGAATAATACATCATCTCTCGGCGCTCCTTGGAGTGACGGCGCATAAATTTGAAATTGCGGTTGCGGTAAACGTAATTAACTACGGCTCCCGGCACTGCGGCACAAATAATGAGTAGCGGCGCTATCGGACTGAGCGTGGCAAGGACGACCACGAAGGAAACGGCACTTATAACCGAGCTTATTACGTTGAAGGTTGCATTGAGAATGTGAAGAGGGCGCATTCCTGCCTCTCTGTTAGCATTCTCAATCTTCTCGTAGAAGTCGGGATTATCAAAGGAGCGCAAGTCAACGTCGCGCGCCTTGGTAATTATGCTCATCTTTATATGATTAGAAACCTTTTCTCCCGCAATTCCCGTCACCATCGTATTAAGTCTGCCGAGTATCCTTTTGATAAACGTATAGACGAAATAAGCAATAAAGAGAGCTATAACCGGCTTTAGCTGAACGAAGAGGTCGTTCTTTATATCACCCGTCTTAGAAACCGCGCCGATAAGCGCCGCTATCTCGTTGAGTATATCCTTGGAGATATACGCGCCAAGCACGGGCAGGACACCGTCCAGAACGCAAAGAAGTGCCATAAGCACCAGCATAACCGGAGCTGCCGCCCATACGAGTCCTATTATGTAAAAAAGACGGAAGAGAAATCCCGACGTCTTTTTCAAGAAATACGCAGGATAGTCACGAAGCCTCTCGGGCTTTTTTATTCCGTCGTCGAGCCTCTTCATCTGAGGCGGCATACCAAAACCAGCCATATCAATCTCCATACCGCCCGTAGCGGATTAAATGAATTAAAAATCACTCTCTGATTAAGAAAGTAATAATTCCCTACCAGATAATTCTATCACAAAAACACAGATATTGCAACATTTATTTCATATTCTGCCATGGGAGAGCAAAATTCCCTTATCCGTCAAGAGAAGGAGACCGTAGCTGCCGTCCCCGATGCTTCCGGGATTAAAGAAATAAGCTCCTCCGTTTTCAAGGTTGTAATATTTCTCAAGAGCCTCGTGTGTATGTCCGAAAAGGACTATATCCGCGCCCCTCTCACCTGCCAGAGAAAGAAGACCGCCCATACCGTACTTCACGCCGTAAAGGTCGCCGTGGGTGAATACTATTTTCTTTCCCATAAGGGTTATTGAATCGGTTTTCTTAACGAAACCGTCCTTAAAAAGCGGCATATAATCGCAATTCCCCGCAACTGCGAGCCATGCTCGAGTAGCATCGTTTGCCTCTAAAGTGTCGGCATCGTTAAGACCGTCACCGAGAAAAAACACGACCTCCGCATCGGAGTTGCGGGCGATAGCCTCTTTCATATTTCTCGTGTTGCCGTGCGAGTCAGAGAATATCAGGCACTTCATGGTGTCCTCCGGTAACAAATAATTTTTTCTCTCATATAATTCTACCAGAACGACAAATCAGAAAGGTAGGAAAAATGAGAATAGACCAAAATAAAATCAACGAGCTCTGCGCTATGTCAGACGAGGCGCTTTGGGCAGAAATAGTGAAAATGGCAGCCGAACACGGCTTCACGCTTCCCGTGAGGGCGCCTAGCCACGCGGATATGGAAAAAATAAGAGGCGCGGCAAGCGGCGGCACAAGGCTTAATCTCTCCTCGGCACTTAAAATAATAAACGATTACAGAAAGAGCGCAAAATGAGTGAAGAAGTAAAGAACGGTACACCCGATCTTTCAAGAATTGTAAATCTCATTATGGAAAATCCGAGGCTAATAGAGGAAATATCGGCTCTCGCCAGTAAAAGCAAGAGCGAGGACACCCCGAAAATTTCCGAGCCCGAGCCTGTGGTGTCCGAGGAGAGCGCGGCGATCTCTGTCGAGCCTACATACACGAGTGCTAATAACCGCATCTCAAGAGAACGCCGTTCACAGCTTCTTTCGGCGCTGAAGCCATATCTCTCAAGCGAAAGGCAAAAGGCTATCGATTCGATGATGACCTTTGCCGACGTGTTTGATACAATGAGGGGGAGGTAGTATGTATTCGAGAAGCTACAAGAAGGATACAGACGGCATATCAATACCCGAGAGCTATGCAGGTGTCGCATTCAGAGAGCCTGAAGCTCCCGAAATACCCGAGGATGCTCCGAGAAGTCTCGCAAAAAGCGCAGATATACGCTTCACCGCCCCGGAGCCTCCCGACCCCAACCTAACTTCAACCGCAGAGGTGGGGTCGGAAGAAAAAGAAGAAACCGTTGAAGCCGGCGGATTTTTCTCCTCGGTAATGGATAAGCTGCCCATAAAAAACATTTTTTCGGGCATAGATATCCGAAAACTTGGTCTTATGCAAATAGGAACCGAGGAAATACTTATAATCGGTCTCGCACTCTTCCTGTTTTTATCGCGTGACGGAGACAAGGAATGTGCTGTGTTGCTGCTTCTTTTATTGCTTATACGTTAAATCTTTAAGAAGGCAAAATCTTCGATCGATTCTGCCTTCTTTTTTAGCTAAAATATCGAGAATTGATTCGTTTCCGAGAGGTTATCAAGCACGTGATTACGCCTAAGTATCTCTACTACGGTTTTGGATATTCCCGTGCGTTGCCTTAGTTCCTCTATCGAATAGAGGTCGTACTGCTCTCTCGCAGCGATAATCTTCTCTGCCGCGCCGTCGCCGAGTCCGGGCAGCGAGTTAAAGGGCATTCTGATTTTACCGTCCTCGGGAAGAAACGCCATAGAGTCGGATTTGTTGAGGTCAACATTCAAGAATCTGACGCCTCTCGATAGCGCCTCTCTTACGAGGAAGAGAGTGTTCATCTGCTCCTTATCCTTTGCGGTTGCCTCGTTGCCTTTTGCTTCGATTTCCTTTATTGCGGCATTGACACCCGAAAGTCCCTTGATTACTATCTCGGCGTCAAATCCGCCCGGTGCAACCGAGAGAAACGCCGCGTAAAACTCCATCGGATAATATATTTTGTACCACGCAAGGCGGATTGCCGACATAACGTAGGCTGCGGCATGTGCCTTCGGGAACATGTATTTTATCTTCTTACACGACCAGATGTACCAATCAGGAACACCATGAGCAAGCATCTCGGCTTCCCATTCAGGTGTAAGACCCTTGCCCTTACGGACGCTCTCCATTATCTTGAAGGAGGTTGCGTTTTCAAGCCCCCTTTGAATAAGGTAAAGCATTATTCCGTCACGAGTTCCCACAACCTCGGATATTGTGCAGGTTCCCGCCTTAATAAGCTCCTGCGCGTTTCCAAGCCAAACGTCCGTGCCGTGTGTAAGTCCCGAAATCTGAAGAAGGTCGGCAAAATTCTTCGGCTTCGCCTCGACGAGAACCTGCTGTAAGAAGCTCGTGCCGAACTCGGGTATTCCAAAGGTCGCAAGCGGTGAGCCGCCTATTTGGTCGGGAACTATTCCAAGCGGCTTTGTCGAGGCAAAGAGCTCATATATGGTTTTGTCATTCATCTTGACATCGAGAACCGACGTGCCGGTGTACTTCTCAAGCATCTTATACTTGGTTGGCATATCGTGTCCAAGCTCATCAAGCTTCAGTATCGTATCGTGAAGATATGAGAACTGGAAGTGAGTGGTGACGGTCTCGGCATTAGGGTCGTCGGCGGGGTGCTGAACAGGCGTGAAGTCGTAAATATCGTACTCGTTCGGAACGACTATTATTCCGCCGGGGTGCTGTCCCGTGCTCTTCTTTATACCCATAACGCGAGTAACCATGTATCCTATCTGCGCCTTGGGTATTTTTATTTTTCTCTCCTCGAGATACTTGTTTATGTATCCCCAAGCCGTTTTATCGGCAAGACCGGTTATAGTTCCCGCGCGGAAGACATGTCCCGCACCGAAAAGCTCCTCGGTGTATTTATGAACCTTACCCTGAACGTCTCCCGAGAAGTTGAGGTCTATATCGGGGGACTTATCTCCGTAGAAGCCGAGGAAGGTTTCAAAGGGAATATCGTGTCCGTCCTGATAAAGCGGCTCACCGCAGACGGGGCAGTTCTTGTCGGGGAGGTCAAAGCCTGAGCCGACAGAGCCATCGGTGAAGAATTCGGAATATCTGCACTTCAGACATCTGTAATGCGGGGGCAGGGGGTTAACCTCGGATATGCCCGACATCGTGGCAACGAAGGACGAGCCAACCGAGCCTCGCGAGCCTACTTGATAGCCGAGGCTCTCGGAATAGGCAACGAGCTTGACGGCTATCATATAGAGCACGGCAAAGCCGTTCTTGATTATCGAGGTGAGTTCCTTTTCAAGCCTTTTTTCTACGATTTCGGGGAGCTTTTCTCCGTACCAATCGTGCGCTCTCTTCCAGCAGGACTCCTCAAGCTCCTCCTTTGCACCGGGGAGGTCTGGCTCGTATCTGCCCTCGGGAATGGGGCGGATTTTCTCAACTAGGTCGGCAATTTTGTTCGGGTTTTGTATTACGACCTCGCGCGCCGCCTCCTCGCCAAGATAGGAAAACTCCTCGAGCATCTCCTCTGTCGTGCGAAGATATATGGGCGTTTCCTTGTCCGCATCGGCAAACTTCATACCTGCAAGAAGTATGCGTCGGTACACCTCGTCCTCTCTGTTTATGAAGTGCGCGTCACAGGTGGCGCAGACGGGCTTGCTGAGCTTCCGTCCGAGATTGTATATCCGTCGGTTAAGCTCCTTCAAATCCTCGTCGGAGGAAACGTAGCTGTCCTTATCGTCAATGAGGAAGCGGTTGTTGCCGAGCGGCTGAATTTCAAAGTAATCGTAAAACTCGGCAATCTCCTCTATTTCGGCATCCGAGCGCCCGTCGTGTATCGCGCGGAAGAGCTCTCCCGCCTCGCATGCCGAGCCTATGATAAGTCCCTCGCGGTATTGCTCTATAACCGACTTTGGCATTCGGGGGAAACGCTTGTAATAATCAAGATAGCTGAAGGAAATGAGCTTGTAGAGGTTTTTAAGTCCCTCTCTGTTCTTCGCAAACATTATCATGTGATAGGGACGAAGCTTCAGAGGGTCGGACTTCTCGCTCATAGCGTCAACCATACGCAGAAAGCTGTTTATTCCCTCGTTTTTCAGCCTCTGTTGCATCACAAAGAATATTTTTGCAAGCACCTCGGCGTCGTCCGAGGCTCTGTGATGATGGAAATCATCGAGCTTATAATATTTTGCGATAGTGTCAAGCTTGTGGTTTTTGAGATCTCCGTTAACGTATTTCGAAAGTCCTACGGTGTCAAGGAAGCTATTTTTAAAAGGAAGCCCCTGACGCTCCGCGGCAACTCTTATAAAGCCGACGTCGAAGTTTGCATTGTGGGCGATAAGAAGCCTCTGCCCCGCAAAGTCGAGGAATTTTTCAAGCGCCTCGCGCTCCTTTGGCGCGCCCTTTACCATATCGTCTGTTATTGATGTCAGCTCGGTTATTTTCTCGGGGATAGGGCACTCGGGGTCGACGAATATATCCATTCTGTCGAGAATCTCGCCGCTCTTGATTTTAACCGCGCCTATCTCTATTATCCTGTTAGCTTTGTTAGACAGTCCCGTCGTTTCTATGTCGAAGACCACCATCTCGTCATCAAAATCGGGGTAATTCGTCCCGAAGAGGCATCTTGCCGTATCGTTGACGAAATAGCTCTCTATGCCGTAAAGCACCTTAAGGTCAGCGCCCGATTTTTCAAGCTCAAGCATAATTTCGGGGAAGGACTGCACGTTGCCGTGGTCGGTAACGGCTATTGCCTTATGCCCCCAGCGCACAGCCGTTGCGACGAGCTCCTTTGGGGTGATTATGGCATCCATCTGCGACATGTTGGTATGAAGATGAAGCTCAACGCGCTTCTCCTCAGACTTGTCCATACGCAGATAGGTCTTTATTTTCTTGATTCCGCGAAGAGAAAGGAAGGGTTCGTTGTCAAACTTATCGCGCATTATCTTGCCGTAAACGGCAACCGGCGTTCCAGGCTTCAGAGACTTCAGCCAATCGAGGTCACCCGTGGCAACCGAGCGGCGCGCGTAAATACCCGAAGCTCCGTCGGATATTCCTATAGTGACGTTAAAGCGGTCACCGCCACGAGCCTCCTTTGAGCTAACGTCAAACACCGTACCTAAAAAGACCGCCGTGCCTCGCGCGGCATCGGCATCGCAAAGTGGGGCTGGCTCTATAACCTGGAAATCATCGCCGTAAATATGCTCGGGCTCGGAAAAATCGTAGGTTGACGCTCCAACTCTATATATATGATCGTTCACGCGCTCGGAAAATCCCGTCATCGAAGAAATGCCCGCCTTTGAGGCAAAGTCATAGTGAGGGTCAAGAGCTCTTGCCTCGGCTTCCCTCTCTCTTGCCGCACTCTCGCGGTCACGGACAAATTGCTCTCTGTTCTCGCGTTCCACGCGGTCAAGAATTTCGGCGCGTCTTTTGTCGAGCTCCTCTGCGTGTCGCTCCGCGCCCTCGCTCATATATACCGAAAAGGTGCGGTCTATGCCGTATCGGCTCTTGAGTATTCCCGAAAGAATAGCCTCGGTGTTTGCGCTTTTGACAAAGCTCACGCCATAGGGGTTAAAGGGAATCCCTATCTTGACGGTCTCGCCGTCGTCGAAAATCACGGCATCGGTGAAAAAGCCGTGTGTTATAGCTCCGCACAGCGATGCCTCGTATATAATCTCGCCAAGTCTCTCAGAGGTATACTCAAACGAAGGAAAATGTGGAAAAATACGGAAGGACTCAGCCCCGTAAAGACTGCGGCACTCGTCCTCTATCTCATAGAGCGTCTCGGCATCCTCGTGCGAGGAGAATGAAAGCTCTACTTCAACGCGCATAGGGTCGCGCGAATATTTAAAGCTCGCGGCGGTTGCGCGCGTAAGAAGAGCGCGCTTCTTCTCGTCCGGCGTATATCTTTTAAAGACGTCAAGAAAGCTTCTTTCCTCGCCTGCCATTACTCGTCCTTTCCTTTCATTTCCTTTATCTCGGATATAAGTCTGTCGAGGAGCTTGTCCTCGCGAACCTTAGCAATTATCTCTCCTCTTTTAAACACCAGCCCCTCACCGACGCCGCCGGCAATTCCGATATCCGCCTCACGCGCCTCGCCCGGCCCGTTTACGACACAGCCCATAAGGGCGACGGTGATATTCATTTTGTCAAGCCCCTCTTCTCCGACGCGTCTTTCAAACTCACGCACGAGAGGAATGAGATTGATTTTCGTTCTTCCGCAGGTCGGGCAGGATACTATATTCATTCCTGCATTTTTCGATATGCCGAGAGAACGCAATATTTCGCGCGCGACATCGACCTCTCTTGTAGGGTCGTCTGTGAGCGACACTCTGACGGTATCGCCTATTCCCGAAGCTAAAAGCGTACCTATTCCAATGCTGCTCTTGACTACGGCAGAGCTTCCGAAGCCTGCCTCGGTAACTCCGAGGTGGAGAGGATAGTCGGTGCGCTCTGCAAGAATACGGTTTGCGGCTATCATACCGAGGGTATCCGATGCCTTGACCGATATTGCAATATCCCTGAAATCAAGCTCCTCGAGGAGCGAGGCGTGATAGAGGGCGCTCTCTGCGAGTGCCTCGGGGGTGGGTGCGCCGTGCTTTTTCAAAAGCTCCTTTTCAAGCGAGCCCGAGTTGACGCCAATCCTAATCGGCACGCCGTATTCACGGCAGGCGAGGACGACCTCGCGTATCTTATCCTTACCGCCGATGTTGCCGGGGTTAATCCTTATTTTATCGGCATACTTAGCAACGGCAAGGGCGATTTTGTAATCGAAATGTATATCGGCAACGAGCGGCACTGTGACGCCTCGCTCCTTGAGCTTGCGGAAGGTGTCTGCCGACAGAATATCGGGCGCGGTTATTCTTACTATATCACAGCCGCGGCGGGCAAGCTCGGTAACCTGCCTAAAGGTAGCCTCAACGTCGTGCGTATCGGTATTTGTCATAGACTGAACCGAAACTGCGGCATCACCGCCTACGGTTATATTGCCGACCTTGATAGGTCGCGTTTTTCTTCTGTAAGAATTGTAATCCATTTCGTATTCCTTAAATGATGATTTGAACTATGTCCTTAACCATTATAACGAGCGAAAGTCCGAGCAAGAGCATTAAGCCAACCCCGTTCACTATTCCCTCTATTTTCTTTGGAATTCTCTTTCGCGTAACCATCTCAAAAAGCGTGGTCAGAAGCCTTCCACCGTCAAGAGCGGGTATTGGAAGCAGGTTCATCACGCCGAGGTTAATGCTGATAAGCGCGAACATATATAGGAATGACTCGGTTCCCGCGTTGGCTGCCTCGCCTATTGCGCTGGAGATGCCTACGGGTCCGGATACAGCTCCGAGCGAGTATCTGCCTGTAACGAGGTCTACGATAGACTCCCAACACATTCTGACTGTAAGCACCGATTTGCTCCATGAGAATGAAACTACGCTTCCAAAATTCTTTTCAACCGGCTCTACCGTAAAATCGCGCAGACCAAAGCTTGTTCCGTCCTGCTCTACCGTGGGAAAGACTACGTCCTTAAGCGTGATTTCCTTTCCGTCTCTGACGACGGTAAGGTCAATAGGCTTCGTTCCCCGACGCATTATTTCATAATTAAGCTCGTCGTATATTCTGACGCGCTTGCCGTCTACTCTTATTATTTCGTCGCCTATCTCTAGAGTTCCCTCGGTGCTGACGGCTACCTCGTAGCCCTGCTTTGACAGGTCAAAAAAGCCCGACACCGTCGTATTGCCGATGGGTATCATACAGGTAAGAATGGCGGTAATGAGGAATCCCGCGACGACGTTTACCGTCGCTCCTGCCGCGGTTATAATAAGCCTCTGCCACGCCGGCTTTTTATCAAAGGCATTGGGGTCGTCGGACTCGTCGTCCTCTCCCGCCATAGCGACAAATCCGCCGATTGGAAGGGCGGCTATGCTATACTTTATGCCCGTCTTTTTGGACACGCGTGAGAAGATTCTCGGGCCCATTCCTATCGAAAACTCATTGACGGTGACCTTGAAAATTCTGGCGGTTATATAATGCCCGAGCTCGTGGATTAAAATGAGAAATCCGAACACGAGAACGGCTATGAGAGCTGTTAATATAGGATGCAATTTTTACTCCTGAATTACTTTAATTACTTTATAAGTGTGGCGGCAACGCGCCTTGCCTCTTTGTCGTAGGCAAGTATATCCTCTACCGTTTTTGCCTTCTTTGCGTCGGCAAGGATATCTACGGTTTTAGCAACGGTATCGTATATACCGTTAAAGCCTATCCGCTCGGATAGGAACGCCTCGACTGCTATCTCATCTGCAGCATTCATTACCGCCGGGATAGCACCGCCGAGAGTTATCGCCTCTCTTGCAAGTGCTAAAAGAGGGAACGCCTCCTCGTCCGGCTTTGCAAAGGTAAGGCTTCCTACTGCAAAAAGGTCAAGCGGTCTTGACGTCGACGGCATACGCTCGGGATAATCCACCGCGTACTGAACGCACATTCGCATATCAGGAGAGGACATCTCGCCTATCACCGTATTATCAACATATTCGACGGCAGAGTGAAGTATGCTCTCTCTGTGCACGGTTATTTTGACTTTATCGGGTGTGACTCCGAAAAGATGCACCGCTTCGATAAGCTCAAAGCCCTTGTTCATCAGAGTTGCGCTGTCAACGGTGATTTTTCTGCCCATTTTCCATGTCGGGTGTGCGAGAGTATCGGCAACCGTTACACGCGAGAGCTCCTCGCGGCTTCTGCCGTAGAAGGGACCTCCCGACGCCGTGAGTATAATGCTCTTTATTTCCTCGCGTCTTCCCGACTTCAAGGACTGGAATATAGCCGAGTGCTCACTGTCAACGGGAATTATCTCGCATCCTTTTTGTCTTGCTCTCCTCATAACCTCCTCTCCCGCCATAACGAGAGATTCCTTATTCGCAAGGGCAAGACGCTTCCCCGACTCGATTGCCGTGAGCGTCGGGAGAAGTCCTGCTCCTCCGAGAATAGAGTTAACGACGACGTCGCCGTTAAAGGAGCGTATTCCCTCGCAGATGCCGGAGGCTCCGGAAAGAACCTTTACATCTGTGTCGGCAAGAGCCGTCTTAAGCTCTCGTGCCGAGGCGTCATCTGCCATAGCGACGGCTGAGGGCGAAAACTCACGCGCTATCCGCTCGGCTTCTCTTACGCTCTTGCCGGCGGTAATATAATCTACCTTGTATCCACGCGCTCTCGCTACGTCAAGCGCCTGTGAGCCGACCGAGCCGGTAGCGCCGAGAACAGCAACGGTTTTCTTCATTTTGACTTTCCTTTCCGAGTTTTAAAAACCGCCGCGCTTTGCGGCGGTTTATTTTTAAGTAAAAGGCGGGAACAAGACGCAAATCACAAGCGCGGGTATTGCTACCGCAAATATAGAATCAAATCTGTCGGTTATACCGCCGTGACCGGGAAGAATGTCTCCGTAATCCTTAATTCCTCCCTCGCGCTTTATGGTGGAGGCTATGAGGTCGCCGACCTGCGAGAGCAAGGAAAGTCCAAGTCCCATCGCGCCAAGTATTATATAATTGACGGTTACATTATCGACCGCCATATCCACTATAAGTCCGTATAGCAGCATTGCGACGGTGGCGAACACCACGCCTCCGATAAAGCCCTCGACGGTTTTCTTAGGGCTGATTTCGGGAATGAGCTTGTGCTTGCCGATGAGGGTTCCTACGAGCAAGGCAAAAACGTCACTCACCCACGAGGCAATGAACACCGTGATAAAGCAAAATGCTCCATTTTCGATATAGCGTATCACACCGAGCGCGGCAAACGCCAAAACGGCGTATGAAACCGAGCAAAATACACCCGATGCCTTTGAGAATGGCAGCTTACCCTTTGAAAACACCGAAAGCACGAGCATATAAAGCAGAAAAGCGTATATAATTATGGCACATATGAGGAAGAACTGCATAATATGCCCGCCCGCAAAGAATGCCGCTATCGGAAGCGCGAGCGCAATCAGATACGAAGGAATGGCTATGGCAGGACTTTTACCGCACCCTTGAACACGCAACAGTTCAAAAACCGAAATACCTGCAAGCAACGCCAAAACTATGGGGTATACTATGTATCCCGACAGCAAAAAGGTGGGAATGGCTACCAGAACTATAAGTATTGAGGTTATTACACGCGTTTTCATTTATCAGGAGCCTGCTCCTCTCTTCTGTCCTCGGGGTTAAGTCCCCCGAATCTGCGCTTTCTCGAGCCAAAGGCGCGCAGAGCCTCCATTATATCCTCTCTGTCAAAGTCAGGCCAAAGAGTATCGGTAACGTAAAACTCAGAATACGCCGCCTGCCAGAGAAGGAAGTTCGACAGTCTGAATTCACCGCCCGTTCTGATAATCAGGTCGGGGTCGGGCGAATGAGCTGTATAAAGATAGCCCGAAAGAAGCTTCTCGTCAATTTTGGTGTGTCCGTCGGCGATTGCCGAATTTACCGCGTGAACTATTTCGTCGCGTCCACCGTAATTAAAGGCAACGTTGCAAACAAAGGGACGGCCTTCGGAAAGGCGCTCCGCCTCTATGCACTTTTCCCGCAGCTCAGGCGAAAAGCGCGACTTGTCGCCGATAAATTTTATTGACATCTCGTATTCGGGGTCGGAAAGCTTCGGAATAAGCCTCTCGGTAATGTACTTATACGCGAGGCTCATAAGCCCGTCAACCTCTTCCTTCGGGCGCTTCCAGTTTTCCGTTGAAAAGGCGTAGAGGGTAACGTGATGAACTCCGAGCTCACGGAAAACGCCGAGAACTCTCTCTATATTCTTAACGCCCTCCGCGTGTCCCGCGTTACGAGGCAAAAGGCGACGCTTTGCCCATCTGCCGTTTCCGTCCATTATTATAGCGACAGACTGCAGATTGCCGTCGACTTTTGTTTCCTCTTTTTTGCTCTTGTTTGACAAGTGTATGCTCCTTAGACTTTTATTTGACTAGAAGTTATATCTCCATTATTTCCTTGGTCTTAGCGGCGGTGACAGTATCAATTTCCTTGATGTACTTATCGGTCAAATCCTGCACCGTCTTATCCGACGACTTTGCCTCATCCTCAGTCATGGTAGAATCCTTCTTCATAGCCTTCACCTTATCGTTTGCATCGCGGCGGATATTTCTTATCGCAACCTTTGCGTCCTCGCCCATCTTGGATATCTGCTTTGAGAGCTCTTTTCTTCTCTCCTCGGTCATGGGTGGGAAGGAAAGGCGGATACAGGTGCCGTCGTTCTGGGGATGAATGCCGAGGTCGGAGGTGAGAATGGCCTTCTCAATCTCCTTCATCGCCGATTTATCCCAAGCGGTTATAACTATCGTGCGCGCGTCTGCGACCTTAATCTCCGCTATCGTGGCAATGGGTGTGGGCGAGCCATAGTAATCTGCGTTTATCTTTTTGAGGACGTCGGGATTTGCTCTGCCCGCTCTTATCGTCGAAAGGTTCTCGAAATAAGCGTTAACGCTCTTTTTCATT
>JAZSIJ010000053.1:0-2396 GCA_045533755.1 Eubacteriales bacterium
GACGATAAACTCAGTATCGAGGAAAATATCAAGAATACCTACCTGAATCCGACCTCACCTCTCTTCGAGGAAACCACCAATCTGCTCAAACAGGAGGTGCGTGAGCCCGCGATCTATAACGCGATCATTACCGCTATCGCAACGGGCGCTTCACGTATGTCCGAGATTTCGAGCAAGGTGGGCGAGGATACCAACGTATGCTCCATCTATTTAAAAAATCTGCTTTCCCTTGGCATCGTTCAAAAGGAAACGCCTTACGGCGAAAAGGCATCCCGCAAGTCGATCTATTCGGTGGAGGATAATATGTTCCGATTCTGGTATCGCTTCGTGCCCGAAAACAATTCGATTATCGCACGCGGCGCGGACGATCTTGCCTATAAGCGCATCGAGCCGCATATTTCGGAGTATATGGGCAGAGTCTTTGAGGAGATCTGCAAGCAGTATCTCTGGAAGCAGCTTCTCACGGGCAAATGTCCCGTGGAGTTCAGTTCGCTCGGACGCTGGTGGGGCAACGATCCTAAGACCAAATCCCAGACCGAGATTGATATTATGGGCGAGGCCGATAAAAACACCGCCCTCTTCGGTGAGTGCAAGTGGACGAACGAAAAGGTTGACGTCGGCGTGCTCGATCTGCTCGTCGAGCGCAGCAAGCTGTTCCACTATAAGAATGTGCATTACTACCTCTTTGCCAAATCCGGCTTTACCAAGGGCTGCATAGATAAAGCGGCAGAGATGGGTAACGTAACGCTGGTTGAGTATGAGAGTATGGTTTGACCAAGCAATTTGTGAGGAGAAACAAAATGACAGAAGCAGATAGAAAGAAAGCGGCGAAAGCCTTTGCGGAGTATTGGAAAGACCGTGGCGACGAAAAGAGTGACAGCCAATCCTTTTGGCTTGCGTTAATTCGTGACGTTCTTGGCGTTGCAGAACCCGAAAAATTTATACTCTTTGAGGAACGCGTGAAACTCGACCATACGAGTTTTATTGACGGTCATATTCCCTCAACGCACGTTCTTATTGAGCAGAAAAAGAAGGGGCTTGACCTTCGCAGCCCCATTCGTCAATCGGACGGTACTTTACTAAACCCCTTTCAGCAGGCGCAGAGATATTCTGCCGCTTTGCCGTATTCACAGCGTCCTCGTTGGATTATCACTTGTAACTTCGAGGAATTCCTTATCTATGATATGGAGAAGCCTACGGGCGAGCCGGAAAGCATCTTGCTGAAGGATCTCGCTAAGGAATACTACCGTTTGGAGTTCCTCGTTGAAGAGAAAAACGAGCTTTTGCACCGCGAGGAGCAGATCTCCATTCAGGCAGGCGAGCTTGTCGGAAGACTCTACGACGCTATTCTGAAGCAGTACATACACCCCGAAGATAAGGCGTCGCTTCATAGCCTTAATATCCTTTGTGTACGCCTCGTTTTCTGCCTTTATGCAGAGGACTCGGGCATCTTCGGCGGACACCTTAAATTCCATAACTATATTAAGAGCTTCGCGCCTAAAGATGTACGTCGCGCGCTTATAGAGCTGTTCCACGTTCTCGATACGAAAACCGAGGAGCGCGATCCCTATATGGACGAGGCTTTGGCGTCCTTCCCGTATGTAAATGGCGGTCTTTTTGCCGACGAAAATATCGAGATACCCAACTTTACCCAAGAGATCGTTGACCTGCTCTTGCACAAGGCAAGCGAGGACTTCGATTGGTCGCAGATAAGCCCTACCATTTTCGGTGCGGTATTTGAGTCAACCTTGAACCCCGAAACCCGTCGCAGCGGTGGTATGCACTATACCTCTATTGAGAACATTCACAAGGTCATTGATCCCTTGTTCCTTGACGAGCTCAATGATGAATTGAACAGAATCAAAGAAATAAAGGTTGAAAAAACTCGTACAGTCAGCGCAGAAGCTTTCCGCGAGAAGCTCTCAAAGCTAACCTTCTTCGACCCCGCGTGTGGCTCAGGAAACTTCCTCACAGAAACCTATATATCCCTGCGTCGCCTTGAAAACGAGGCGTTAAAGCTGATTTACAAAAATCAGATAGTTTACGAGTTTGGAGATATTATTAAGGTTTCGATAGGTCAGTTCTACGGTATTGAAATCAACGATTTTGCCGTAACCGTTGCCAAAACAGCACTTTGGATTGCAGAGTCGCAGATGATGAAGGATACCGAGGATATCCTGAAGGCAAGCCTTGAATTTCTTCCCTTGAAATCCTATGCCAATATCGTTGAGGGTAACGCGCTCCGCACCGATTGGGAAACAGTCGTGCCGAAGAACAAGCTCAACTATATTATGGGCAATCCGCCGTTTGTTGGCTATTCTTTGCAGAATGAAGAGCAGAAGAACGATATTCTTTCAATTTATGTTGATGAAAAGGGTAAGCCCTACAAAACGGCA
>JAZSIJ010000050.1:0-3529 GCA_045533755.1 Eubacteriales bacterium
GTAGATGTATCTCGACTTTGCGGTATAGAAGGCAACTGCGGTGTCGAGTGAAATTTGTGCGAGGAGAAGCGACGAAAGATTACCTTCAAGACCGCTGAATGCCGAAAACCAATCTCCCCATACTATAAGAGCAACGGCAAAAAGACCGAGCAAAAGAAGGGAAAGACCGAGCGCCGAGGAAATAAGCTCGTCCCGTCTGTCCTCGAATTTCTGCATTCCGCGATAAACCACGCTCCCCGTAAGTCCGAGCGTCGTAAAGACCGAGAGAATGGCTATCCAGCTCATATAGAGCGCGTATTTTCCGTACTCCTCGGGGCTCATCACTCGCGTGAATATCGGGGTTGCCGCCATTCCGGCGAGCTTTATTAAGAGCGAGGCAAAAACGTACCACGCCCCCGCCCTCGCAGGAAGTCTTATTTCGAGCTTTTTCTTCATTTTGCTTTGCCTTTCGTCTTCATATTCGTTATTTTTTCCGCAGAGCGTAAAATAACAGCAAGAAAAAATATCCAAAACTGAAGCGGAGACGGCTCTTAATTGCAACTTTTGGTACAAAAACGTTAAAAATCTGACAAATATGAAGAAAAAAACTTTAAAACTTGCAGAAAAATATTGCAAAAAATATTGATTTTTTTAAATATATATAGTATAATTTAAGCATAAAAATTTTTTCGAGGTGATAAAATGTTCAAAGTAGAGTATCTTAATCAGCTGATGGAGACCGTGAAAAAGCGCAATCCCGGTGAAGTAGAGTTCCATCAGACAGTTGAAGAGGTTCTTTCCTCCATCGAGCCTGTAGTTGAGAAGAGCCCGAAGTATATCGAAAGCGGCGTTCTCGAGCGTATGGTAGAGCCCGAGAGAATTATAAAGTTCAGAGTTCCGTGGCTTGACGACAACGGTAAGGTTCAGGTTAACCGCGGCTTCAGAATTCAGTTCAACAGCGCGATAGGCCCCTACAAGGGAGGTCTCAGATTCCACCCCTCCGTTAACGAGTCGATAATCAAGTTCCTCGGCTTCGAGCAGACCTTCAAGAACTCGCTTACAACGCTTCCTATGGGCGGCGGTAAGGGCGGCTCCGACTTCGACCCTCAGGGCAAGTCCGATGCTGAGGTTATGCGCTTCTGCCAGAGCTTCATGACCGAGCTTTCGAAGTACATCGGTGCTGACACCGACGTTCCTGCAGGCGACATTGGCGTCGGCGCAAGAGAGATCGGCTATATGTTCGGTCAGTACAAGAGACTTCGCAACGAGTTTACCGGCGTTCTCACCGGTAAGGGTATTTCCTACGGCGGATCTCTCATTCGTCCCGAGGCTACCGGCTTTGGCGCGGTTTACTATACCTGCGAGATGCTCAAGCACTTCGGTGACGATATCAAGGGTAAGACCTTCGCGATTTCGGGCTTCGGTAACGTTGCATGGGGCGCGGTTAAGAAGATAACCGAGCTCGGCGGTAAGGTAGTTACCATTTCGGGTCCCGATGGATATATATACGACCCCGACGGAGTTTCCACCGAGGAGAAGATCAACTTTATGCTCGAGATGCGCGCGTCCTGCCGTAACAGAGCCCAGGACTACGCAGACAAGTTCGGAGTTCAGTTCTTCAAGGGACAGAAACCCTGGAATACCAAGGTTGACATCATTATGCCCTGCGCTACTCAGAACGAGGTCGGCATCGACGAGGCGAAGGCTATCGTTGCTAACGGCGTTAAGTATTACGTTGAGGTTTCGAATATGCCCACCACCAACGAGGCGGTTGCATTCCTCAAGGAAAGCGGCGTAATAGTAGCTCCCTCAAAGGCTGTTAACGCAGGCGGCGTTGCCGTTTCGGGTCTTGAGATGAGCCAGAACTCTATGCGCTACGGCTGGTCGGCAGATGAGGTTGACGAGAAGCTTCACGGCATTATGTCGGGCATCTTCAAGTCCTCGCTCAAGGCGGCAAACGACTACGGTCTTGGCGACGACCTTGTTGCCGGCGCCAACATTGCAGGCTTCCTCAAGGTGGCGGAGGCAATGCTCGCCCAGGGAGCCGTCTAATAGTCGGTGATTTTGGGCGTAAATCTCGGTTTTCTCCCGCTCGATGTATGTAAATACATCTTCGGGTCGAAGAACTGAAATTTCCCCTCCAAACTCACTCGCCTATTACTGTAAAAGGTGATTTTGGGTGTAAATTCCCGTTTTTACGGGCGAAGAATGAAAATTTAATAGTCAAATGCGTTTGCTAAGGTATAGGATATTTAGTTTGTTTGGCACAAATTTCGTTTTTAGCTAACTGAATAAAACGAAATTCGAAGCGGGAAGTTGACAAGACTTCCCGCTTTGTGCTATACTAAATAAAAACGCGCGGAGGCGGATATGGCAAGGGGCGAAAGACAGAAGGAAAAGCTTTTAAGAATACTCGAGCTTTTGATGCGGCACACCGACGATGAGCACGGCATCAGCATCGCCGAGCTTATATCAATGCTTGCGGATATGGGAATTTCTGCCGAGCGAAAGAGCATTTACGACGACTTTTCGGTGCTTTCGGATATGGGATTTACGGTCGAGAAGCTTCCGACACGCCCTGCGACCTATTATCTTGCTGACAGAATATTCGAGCTTGCCGAGCTGAAGATGCTCGTCGATGCCGTCGAGTCCTCGAAATTCATTACGGCAGGGAAGAGCCGCGATATTATATCAAAGCTCGAAATATTCGCGGGTCAGCATCGCTCGCGTGAGCTTGCGAGGCAGGTTTACGTTGAGGACAGGGTGAAAACTATGTCGAGCGGAGCAATATACAATATTGACGCCATTCACACGGCGATAAACGAAAACAAAAGGATAAGCTTCAAGTATTTTGAATACACCGCCGATAAAAAGCGGGTGTTTCGCCACGGGGGAGAGCGCTACGAGGCAAGCCCTGAGGCGCTTATATGGAGTGAGGAAAATTACTACCTCGTTGCATACGACGAGCGCGACGGAAAAACGAAAAACTTCCGCGTTGACAAGATGACCGACATTGCCGTCCTTGATTTACCACGTAGCGAGGGCGCGGTGTCCGAGCGCTTCAATCCTGCAAATTACGCGCGTAAAATTTTCGGAATGTACGGCGGTGGCGAGGAGCTTGTCACACTCGAATGCCGCGAGAGCCTTGCCGGCGTTATCATCGACCGCTTCGGTACTGAGCCTGCCTTTATCAAGACCGATTTTGGCTTTAAGGTTTCGCTTCGCGTTATGGTCAGCCCCAATTTCTTTGCTTGGGTGCTCGGCTTTGGCAGGGATATGCGTATTCTTTCGCTCTCGTCTGTCGTTGAGGAGATAAAAAAGCGCATCAGAGATGTGGGTGAGCTTTACGAATGAGGTCGTAAAAATTTTAGCCGATAAAAAAGGACTGTCTGCGGACAGTCCTTTTTGGTTATCGCAAAATTTAACGAAAAGAAGTTATGCCAATTCTGCGAAGTACTTGATAGTACGAACCATCTGGCTGGTGTAGGAGTTCTCGTTGTCGTACCAAGAAACTACCTGTACCTGATAGGTATCGTCGTCAATCTTTGCT
>JAZSIJ010000080.1:0-6860 GCA_045533755.1 Eubacteriales bacterium
GAAGTTCTTTGCAGCTTCGCTTTTAGAAGAATAGAGGGAATCGGAAAGACAACCGACGAAGGTTTCAGAAGGCGTTTCATATAACGAAAAATCGATGAATTTGTCTGCCGAGAGGAAAACTGCGCTTGTTGTGATGCTTAAAACAAGACCAAGTATTAAAGTAAGGATTCGTTTCATTTAGTTCCTCCAAGGGTTGATATGTCACTGTATGATATTACTCTTAAGCAACGGGGGCAACTATAATTAGGTGCTACAACCGTTATACGTATTTTTTGTGAGCATTGAGGGCAGGTAAAAATCCAGTCCGTGCTTACAGTTACGGGAATTGCCGTCAAAACTCCGGGTAACACGTTTTCCCTGTAATTGTTTGTTTGTGTTTCTTCTTCGTTTTTTTCTACTATCGGTTCAAGGGAGACTTCCTTTTTTGGAGTCTCTGGGCGAGAATTATCGGAGTTGTTGTGCTGGGAAAATGAATTACTGTTCCGTGGAACTCTTTCAGCTTCATGAGTGCGGAGAAAAGCAACGAGTTTCTGGTAGTTATGTATTTTGCAATGTTTATAACAAACAAAGATGTCTGTGATTGCCCATATTGAACGAATCAGTGAAAAGATAACTCCCAAAGAGATGTCGATGGTACCTAGAAAGGTTGCGCAAATATTAAATACAAGTTTGGCTACACCGGGCATGATTTCTCCAAGATAAAATCTATCTACACTAAGTCCTCCCAAAAACACAGAGAAAAGAACGGTAGCAACTCTGCTTTTTATAGGAATATACATAAATTCATCTAAGCATTGGTCATCCGCAGCAATAAGCGCATCTTTGAAAGACGAACGATCGTATTTAGGAATATGTTTTTCATATTTTTCCATCGCAACAGCAACTCTGTTCGGGGTCATAATTATCTCCTACAGTAAAAATAGTTAAGTATATTATAGTACAAATGTTTACTAATGTCAATAGTAAATTTTTTTACTTGCTATAATAGTCTTAATTATAATTGGGGGATAAATATGAAGTATATAAAACGGATTCGTGATTTGAGAGAGGATCACGATATGACACAACAACAGTTGGCTGATATATTGGGAACATCACAAACGATGTATGCCAGATATGAGCGCGGAGCTAATGAATTGCCAATACATCATTTGTTGACTTTGTGTAAGGTATACCGTGTTAGTGCGGATTATATTTTGGGTTTATCCGAAGAGTGTGATATGAAAAAATAAAATACTGTCAAAAACCTTTAAAGTGTTTGACAGTATTTTTTACATTATGCCTTAAGAATTTCCTCGACTTTAGCGAGAGCCTCGTCAATTTTCGAGAGGTCGACACCGCCGCCCATTGCCGAGTCGGGACGTCCGCCGCCCTTGCCGCCGCAGATAGCCGCAACCTCGCGGAGAATGTTACCTGCGTGAGCGCCTGCCTTAACTGCCTCAGGGCCTGCCGCTGTGACGAAGCCGAGCTTTCCGTCCGAAACCGCCGCGAATACGGCTACGGCGTCGGGATATTTCGCCTTTACGGTGTCGCCGAGAAGCCTTGCCGCATCGGGACGCATCTCAACTCTTGCGGTGAGAAGCTTATATGCCCCCACTTGCTTCATTCCTGCGAAGAGCGCCTCAGTCTGCATCTCGGAGATTTTCGAATTAGCGCTGTCGAGCTCACGCTTCATTTCCTTCAATTCGCCCTGCAGCGACTCTGCCTTCTTAGCGATAGTCGCGGGATTTTGAGCCTTCAGCTCACGAGCCGTGTTAACTATAAGCTCTTCCTTCTCCGAGAGAAGTCCGAGAACTCCAAGTCCCGTTGTACCCTCGATACGTCTTACGCCTGCCGCAACCGAGCTCTCTGAAATTACCTTGAAAAGACCGATAGAGCCGGTGTTCGAGACGTGCGTACCGCCGCAAAGCTCGATGGACGAGCTGCCTATCTTGACAACTCTGACGGTGTCGCCGTACTTCTCGCCAAAGAGCGCCATAGCGCCCATCTCGCGCGCCGACTTGATGTCGGTTACGGTGGTAGAGGAGGCCTCTGCCGCGAGAATACTTTTGTTAACTATTGCTTCGACCTCTGCTATCTGCTCCTTTGTCATAGCCTCGAGGTGAGTGAAGTCGAATCTCACTCTCTTCTCGTCAACGTAGGAGCCCGCCTGCTCAACGTGAGTGCCGAGCACCGCGCGGAGCGCCGACTGAAGAAGGTGACACGCCGAGTGGTTTCTTCTGATAGAGTTTCTTCTCTCGACGTCTATCGAGAGCTTGAAGACGTCGCCAACCTTAACCATGCCTGCGTCTATTTTGACCTCGTGAATATATATACCGTTCGTTTTCTTGGTGTCGGTAACGGTAAGAGATACACCGTCAGCCGAGATGCTGCCGACGTCGCCGACCTGACCGCCGCCCTCGCCGTAGAAGACGGTTCTGTCGAAGACGAGGGAGCATTCGCCCTCGCTTATCTCGTCGGCTCTGCCGTCCTCGGTGATTATAGCGAGAAGCTTTGCCGTGCACTCGTCCTTGTCGTAGCCGATAAACTCGGTTTCGGCAAGACCTGCGAGAAGCTCCGCCGAGGAATCCGCCCAGCCCGACACGTTGCCGCGTGCGGCACGCGCACGCTTTTTCTGCTCATCCATAAGAGCCGTGAACGCCTCGTTATCAACCGAGAGCCCCGACTCCTCTGCAATCTCGCGCGTGAGGTCTATCGGGAAGCCGAAGGTGTCGTAGAGCTTGAATGCGTCCTCGCCCGAAATCGTCGATTTGCCCTCGCCCTTGGCAGCCTCGATGATTCCCGAAAGGATACCGAGACCTGCGTCTATCGTCGCGTTGAAGCGCTCCTCCTCAAGAACGATAACCTTGAGAATGTAGTCGCGCTTGGTCTTAAGCTCGGGGTAAGCGTCCTCGTTCTGACCGATAACTACCTCGCAAAGTCCCTCGAGGAACATTCTGTCAATTCCGAGCAGCTTGCCGTGGCGGCAGGCGCGGCGGAGAATACGGCGGAGTACGTAGCCTCTGCCCTCGTTGGAGGGAATAACGCCGTCCGAAATCATAAACGTCGCGCTTCTTATGTGGTCGGTAACGACTCTTATTGAAACGTCGTTTGCCTTGTCGCTGCCGTACTTTTTCCCTGCAATACCGCATACCGTGTCGAGAATTTTACGCACGGTGTCAACCTCAAAGAGATTGTCCACGCCCTGCATAACGCAGGCAAGACGCTCAAGTCCCATACCGGTATCAATGTTCTTCTGTGTGAGCTCGGTGTAGTTGCCCGCGCCGTCGTTGTTGAACTGCGAGAATACATTGTTCCAGATATCCATAAATCTGTCGCAGTCGCACCCGGGCTTGCAATCGGGAGAGCCGCAGCCGTACTTCTCGCCTCTGTCAAAGTATATCTCCGAGCAAGGACCGCAGGGACCCTGACCGTGCTCCCAGAAGTTGTCGGCCTTGCCGAGCTTGACTATGTGAGCCTCGGGAACGCCGATTTTATCGCGCCATATTGCATAAGCCTCGTCGTCGTGCTCGTAAACCGAGGGCCAAAGAAGCTCCGTGGGAATCTCAAGCGTTTCGGTGAGGAACTCCCACGCCCATGGAATAGCCTCGTTTTTGAAGTAATCTCCAAAGGAGAAGTTACCGAGCATCTCGAAGTATGTGCCGTGGCGTGCGGTGTGTCCGACGCGCTCAAGGTCGGGTGTTCTTATACACTTCTGGCAGGTGCAAACGCGGTTTTTCGGCGGCTGCTCCTCACCCGTGAAGTATTTCTTCATAGGTGCCATGCCCGAGTTGATGAGCAGAAGAGATTTGTCGTTATTGGGTACGAGAGAGAAGCTCGGCAGTCTTATATGCCCTTTGCCCTCAAAGAATGCGAGAAATTTCTCTCTGAGTTCGTTAAGTGAAGTCCACTTCATATTAGTCCTCCGTGCCGAAGTCGGCTTGAAAATCATAAGTTTACCTTATATTATACCACGCACGCGCGTGTAAAGTCAAGTAAAAACGCTCAAATTGTTATACGGTTGTGATTTTGCTTCGTTTATAAAAGGTAAAAGGAGCCTTGCTTGCGCAGGGCTCCTTCTTTGTAAATCAGTTTGCGGTGGTGTAGTTGTAGTGAATTTTTGCGTTTGTGAGATTTTGATTCTGAGAACCGATTTCTACTGATTCCCACTGCTCTGCCGTACCGCAATAATAGATGTCGGTGAGCAGGCTGCAATTATAGAATGCCGAAACGCCTATTTGGGTAATGCAGGAAGGAATGACGATACTCGTTATGTCTTTAGCACTACAGAAAGCGTAGTTGAAGAGCACGTAAGCCTCACCGTTATAGCTGTCGGGAAGCACGGGGGTGGTATCATCTCCTATGTAAGCAAACAGATAGTTCGTTCCATTGTAGGTGTAGAAGAGGAATCCGTCCATATTTACGATCTTGCTATCACCGCTATGTACCTCTATTGCGTATACTGCAACTCCGCCGTAGTTCGAGGAGCCTGCCTCAAAGACGAGAGAGGATCTGTTGATTACCTCAACGAGATTGAAGCAACCAAAGAAGGCGGCGTAGTCGATTCCCTGAATATTTTTGGGGATAGTGATGCTTGTTAAGCCGAGACAGTCGCCGAAGGCATTTCCGCCGATGCGCGTAATTGATTCCGGCAGAGTTACTTTTGTGAGCGAGCTGCATCCGTAAAATGCACCACTCGGGATAGAGGTGATGTTGCTCGGAATATTGATGTCGGTCAAGCTGCTGCAACCCGAGAACGCTGACGTTCCGAGGCTCTCTACGGTATCTGCGACGTTCACGCTGACGAGGCTCTTGCATTCGAAGAAGGCACAGCTTCCGATAGATTTTATCCCGTCGGGAAGAGTTATGTTAGTAATATAAGAGCAGCCGTAAAAGGCATAATCCGCAATGGTATCACCTCCGGTTATGGTTACCGTTCTAAGCGAAGAGGGGACGCTCATAAATATGTAGGAAAGGCAGGACGTATTGTATCCGTTTGTCTCGGTACTAAGGAAGGGAAGAGACAGGCTTTCTACTGCGCTGCAATCGCGGAAGGCATTTGCGGCAAGGATTTTTAGATCCTTGTTTTCGCCGAGATCTATGCTAACGAGATTTTCACAACCGCAAAAGGCAAAAGATCCAATATTCTCAACGTAGCCGGTTATTTTCAGCTTGGTGAGTCCGATACAATCATAGAATGCCTCCTCCGGTATTTCTCTGACGCCCGCATTGATCGTGATCTCGGAAACCGTGGTGTCGTTGTAGAATGCGTATTCTTTGATCGTATAGTCTGCTCCGTTGTAGCTTTCGGGAAGCGTAATGACTGCAGACTCTCCGACGTATCCGACAAGATAGCTCTGTCCGTCGCAGGAATAGAAGAGATAGCCGTCCTCGCTTACAAGCTTGCTATCGCCGGTATGAACCTCGAGCACGTAGCACCCAATGCCGCCGTTGTTATATCCTTCGCCTGCGATGATGTTGATAGAGGATTCGTTGATTATTTCGACGAGCTTGCGGCATTCCATAAATGCCGAATATTCGATACTCTCTACCTTCGAGGGGATTTTGATACTGCGGATGCTTTCACATGAGGAGAAGGCGCAATTTGAGATAAGAGTGAGCGCGCTGTTGCTTGATATATCAACAGATGCAAGTGCCTTGCATTGCTCAAAGGCGTAGGGGTAGATCGCGGTAACTGTCGCGGGAATGCTGATGCTCGCTAGATTCTGGCACTGAGAGAAGGCGTAAGCGCCTATAAACTTAGTGCCCTCTCTTATGTCGCAAGAGGATATGTAGGTATCCTTTGCCTTGACCAGAATCAACTGGGGATTGCTTTCGTTTCCTAGATAATACGCGTTATCGTATTCGTTATATGCAAGACTGTCGCATCCGGAGAAGACGTCGCTTCCAAAGCTCTCGAGCGAATCGGGGATGGATACCTTGACAAGAGAGCTGCAGTATGCAAATGCACTGTCCTCGACAACCTGAAGATTGTCGGGGAGAGTTATAGAGGAAAGGTCGCTACATCCCGAAAAAGCACCCCTGCCTATTTTTTTTAAGCTGCTGTTTGCATCGAAGGTTACCGACCAAAGGTACGGGGAGGAGAAGGCACCGCCTTCAATATACTCTACGCTTGCAGGAATGGTTATATTGTGGAGTGACTCGGTGTAGGAAAATGCACTCTCTCCTATAGATATCAATCCGGCGGGGAGCTCTATGCTGGAGAGACTCCAGGCGTCCTTGAATGCCTCGGGGCCGATCAGCTTGGTGTCGGGATGGGGGATGCAAATGTCTACGTAATCGTCTGCAGCTTTCAGAAGCAGAAGATAGGGGTTTTTCGAGTTACCCAAATAATTTAAGGAGGAGCCGAAGCGGTCGCTGTAGGTGCTGTACGCAAGGCTCTCACAACCGTAAAACGCATCCTTGCCTACGTATACGAGACTGTCGGGAAGGCTTACGCTTGTAAGGCTTTCGCATTTTCTGAAGGCAGAGCGTTCTATTCTGCACACTCCCTCGGGAATGAACACAGAGGTTATTGCGTCGCAATATTCGAACGCCCAATTTCCGATAGCAGTGACGGTCTCTCCGTCGGGAGATTTTTTGGGAATGATTATATCGGTGTCGGCACAGCTTCCTATACCAGAAACATAGCAGGTTCCGTCTCCGTTTGAGGTGAACGAAAGACCGATACTTGCTTTCTCGCTGATAGTGCCGGTGCTTGCGTTGATCTGACAGTTTTCGCCAAGCATGGTTACCGTATGCGTTTTGGTAAGATCATCACCTTTCACCGTGATTTCGTCGCCCTCTTTATAGAGGCCGTTCGTGGTTCCGTCTGCAAGAGTACCGCCCTCGACTGTGACCTTATAGAATCTGTCGGTGGG
>JAZSIJ010000140.1:0-12824 GCA_045533755.1 Eubacteriales bacterium
GGTAAAAAATAAGACTATTAAAACCCTTTATTCTCTCACAATGTTAGTGACTAATCGAAAACTTTGGGATATTATATATAAGGTTTAATGAAATAATAAATAAATGTAAATAAAGGAGATTTCCCAAATGGCAACCTACAACAAGAAAACCATCGAAGATGTAGAACTTTCGGGCAGGCCCGTCCTCGTCCGTTGCGACTTCAACGTACCTATGAAGGACGGCGTTATTACCTCCGATAAGAGAATCGTCGGCGCACTTCCTACCATCAAGTATCTTATGGATAACGGAGCAAAGGTTATTCTTTGCTCTCATATGGGCAAGCCCCACGGCATTTTCACCGAGGGCTTTGGCCTTTCGAAGAAGGAGAAGAAGGCGGTGGAGGCTCTTCCTGAGGCAGAGCGCGCTGCGGCTACCGAGGAGTATCTCGCAAAGGCTCTTAAGGGCGACAAGAAGAAGTTTACCCTTGCTCCCGTAGCAGTAAGGCTTAATGAGCTTCTCGGTGAAGGAAAGGTTACCTTCGCGGAGGATCTTATCGGCGAGGACGCAAAGGCGAAGGTTGCGGCTCTCAAGCCCGGATATGCAGTTCTCCTTGAGAACACCAGATTTGACGCCCGCGAAACCAAGAACGGTGCTGAGCTTGCTAAGGAGCTTGCTTCTATGGCAGACCTCTTCGTTAACGATGCATTCGGCGCGGCTCACAGAGCACACGCTTCTACCGCAGGCGTTGCAGATTACATTCCCGCAGTATGCGGTTACCTCATTCAGAAGGAGATTTCGGTTATGGGTGCGGCTCTCTCCGAGCCTGCTCGTCCCTTCGTTGCTATCCTCGGCGGTGCAAAGGTTGCGGATAAGCTCAACGTTATCGACAACCTTCTTACCAAGGTTGACACCCTTATTATCGGCGGCGGTATGGCGTTCACCTTCGCGGCTGCACAGGGCTACGGCGTAGGCAACTCGCTTCTCGATGACACCAAAATCGACTATTGCCGTGAGATGATGGCAAAGGCAGAGAAGAATGGAGTTAAGCTTCTTCTTCCCGTTGACACCGGTATAGTTAAGTCCTTCCCCGACCCCATTGACGCTCCCGTTGACGTTAAATACGTTGACATTGCTGATATTCCCGCTGATATGGAGGGATGTGACATTGGACCTAAGTCTGCAAAGCTCTTCGCTGACGCTATCAACTCGGCAAAGACTTTCGTTTGGAACGGACCTATGGGCGTGTTTGAGAACCCCACTCTTGCAAAAGGTACAATAGCAGTGGCAGAGGCTCTTGCATCGAGCGAGGCAATCACAATAGTAGGCGGCGGCGACTCCGCGGCAGCATGTGAGCAGCTTGGCTTTGCGTCCAAGATTACACATATCTCCACCGGTGGCGGCGCATCGCTTGAGTTCCTTGAGGGTAAGGACCTTCCCGGAATATCCTGCCTCCTTGACAAGTAAATTTTGGTGATATTTCCCGTTCTCTCCCACTCGCTGTAGGTTTCTACAGCTTCGGGTCGCGAACGAAAAATCTCCCTCAAAATTTCCATTATCAATGGCTTTGCGACTCTATTTATCACTGACAATTTCTAAAATTTAAAAACGAGGAAAAACAATGAGAAGAACAGTAATCGCGGGCAACTGGAAGATGAATATGACCCCCTCGGAGACGAAGGCGTTTATCACCGAGCTTGCTCCTATGGTAGCGGGACTTGACAAGTGCGACGTTGTGCTTTGCGTTCCTGCAATTGATATCCCTGCGGCTGTTGAGGCGGCAAAGGGAACTAATATAAAGATAGGCGCGGAGAACGTGCACTTCAAGGCGTCCGGCGCATATACCGGTGAGCTTTCCGCGGCTATGCTCGTTGAGGCGGGCGTAGAGTACGTCGTTATCGGACACTCCGAGCGCAGACAGTACTTCGGCGAGACCGACAAGACTGTAAACCTTCGCACGAAGGCGGCTCTTGAGGCGGGTCTTAAGGCTATCGTGTGCGTTGGTGAAACGCTCGAGGAGCGTGAGCTCGGCTACACCGAAACTCTCCTTAAGTATCAGACCAAGATTGCTCTTACCGGAGTTACGGCAGAGCAGCTTAAAAACGTTATAGTCGCTTACGAGCCCGTATGGGCAATAGGCACAGGCGTTACCGCAACCGCAGAGCAGGCAGACGAGGGCAACGGTTTTGTCAGAGCGGCAATTGCTGAAGCATTCGGCAAGGACGCGGCAGATGAGGTTACCGTTCAGTACGGCGGCTCTATGAACGACGCCAACGCGGCAGAGCTTCTCGGTAAGGTCAACGTTGACGGCGGACTTATCGGCGGAGCATCGCTCAAGACCGACAAGTTTACCGCAATAGTCAAAGCGGCTAACTGATAAATTCAAAAAAGAAAAGAGAACGAGGCTATGCTGTATGCACTGCTTTGTTCTCTTTTTTATTTACTGAATTTTATTATGCTTTTTTGCAAAGGAGCCTTCGTATCAGCCAAGCGACAAGCCGCTGCCCCCAGAACATGATAGCGGCAATCAGCGAGAAGCCAAGTATATAAGTGAGCAAAAATACAGGGTATGGCGCGGCGTCGCGTACAAGCGAAAGCAGAGGCAGATGACAGCCGTGGTAGGGACTTATAAAGAAGAGGTTAAAGGTGTCGCTTCTGCCGGCGGCAAGAAGAGCGTTATGAACCGTAATATTCAGGGTCATAGCAACCGCCAGAACCGCGACGAATGAATAAATCGCGCCGAGGAAGTATTTGAAATTATTTTTACTGTTGTATCGCACCGCCAGAACGAATCCGATTATAACCTGGCTTCCGTGATGCACCATAGCTTGAATATTAACTCCTACTATGTGGCAGAGAACGTCGCCGGGTAAAAACATTACCGCAAGACCGCCGAAGAAGGAAAATGTCATCATATAGGCACAAACGGCGTTGCGAACCTTTCCATCGGGAAGAAACACGACAAGAGGAAGCGCGTAAAGCGGAGCGGAGCATATCTGGAACGGGAAAAGATACCATTGGAAGCTGTATTTTACAACTCCGTTTTCGACCGACGCGCCCATAATAAATTCTCTGTAAATTTCGCCGATAATAAGTATTATCCAGAGAGCCAAAAATACGCGGCGAAGAGTGCCGTCACTCGCCCCCTTTAGCTTTATGCAAAGAAAAATTGCAGTGGGAACAAGAAGAATGAGAAAAATCAGATGAAACGAGCCCCATGCTGACGGGACGTTGCACGTCGTTCCGAGAAATGACACAATATTTGCAAGAAAGTCCATAAAGCACCCCGTTGTTTATTTATAGGTATATTCTACCATTTAACCGCAGTCTCTACAAGGGAGATAGCCGTTATTTAATAATTTTTAATTTTGTTTAAGGCTTGAGCCGTTGAGAATTCTAATAAATTAGAAAACGCAGTGGCTAGTGGACTAAATTAACAAAGTGTTCATTGGATTTATGTGCATAATGTATAAAAGAAAAAATGAAAAACCGTAAAAATGCCTATGGAAAAGTCTTTTAAATTTTGATATAATGTTACCGTTAATAAATATATTTAAAAGGAGAACTAACAAATGGCAGGTCTTTCACTCAGACACATTTACAAGAAGTATCCCGGCGGCGTCGTTGCCGTTTCCGACTTCAACCTTGAAATAAAGGATAAGGAGTTCCTTATATTCGTTGGTCCTTCGGGATGCGGTAAGTCCACTACCCTTCGTATGATTGCAGGTCTTGAGGAGATTTCCGAGGGCGAGCTTTACATAGGCGACAGATACGTTAACGATATCGCTCCCAAGGACAGAGATATCGCGATGGTGTTCCAGAACTACGCTCTTTATCCTCACATGACCGTTTTCGATAACATGGCATTCGGTCTTAAGCTCCGTAAGGTTCCCAAGGAGGAGATTAAGAGAAGAGTTGAGGAGGCTGCAAGAATTCTTGACATCTCTCACCTTCTTGAGCGTCGTCCCAAGGCTCTTTCGGGTGGTCAGAAGCAGAGAGTTGCGCTCGGCCGTGCTATCGTCCGTAACCCCAAGGTATTCCTTCTCGACGAGCCGCTTTCCAACCTTGACGCAAAGCTTCGTGCATCGATGAGAACCGAGCTTACCAAGCTTCACAAGAAGGTAGAAACCACCTTCATCTACGTTACTCACGACCAGGTGTAGGCTATGACGATGGCTTCCCGTATCGTCGTTATGAGAGACGGTCTTATTCAGCAGGTTGATACTCCCCAGAATCTCTACGACCTTCCTTGCAACCTCTTTGTTGCAGGCTTCATAGGCACTCCTCAGATGAACTTTATCACCGGTAAGCTCGTTAAGAAGGAGAACGACCTCTACGCTACATTCGGTACTACCCTCGTTAAGCTTCCCGCTGACAAGGCTAACAACCCCGAGCTCAAGGAGTACATCGGTCAGGACGTTATCTTCGGTATCCGTCCCGAGTCTATCCACGACGAGCCTATGTACCTTCAGACTATGGCTGATACCACAATGCAGGTACAGGTTGACGTTACCGAGCTTATGGGTGCAGAGATTTATCTCTATCTCGGCTTTGACGGCATGGAGGACGCAACCAACGGAAAGAACATCATTGCGAGAGTTTCCTCCCGTTCGAGAGCACAGGCAGGCGACACCATCACCGTTGCTATCGATACCTCCCGTATCCACATCTTCGATAAGGATACCGAGAAGTGCATCTGCCACTAATTTAAAATTATCCTCTGTCGGCAAAGCTCCGACGGATATGAAAAGGGCATCTCAACAGAGATGCCCTTTTTACGTGTAGCGGTGAATTATTTCTGTTGTTTGTTTTCCTGCTTCAGCATCGGTTAAACAGCCTGTCCATTGAGAGCCGTAAATCCAAGGCGCAGCTTGCCGTCAAGGCATTGTAGTCGGTCTCGCCCGCGGAAAGCCGCGCTTTTCTAAGGTCGTTATTTTTAAGAACGGGTGGGGGCGTGTCAAGTTTTTTTGACCTTGAATGCATTTCTTTTGTGAATCTCAGACACTTTTCGGAGCTGCTGAAGTTCTGATAGGGAGTCGAGCCCATTACCGAAAAAATCGCGCCGTGCAGGCGCTCGCTGAGCGTGAGCTTGCAGGTGGCAAGCCTCTCGGTTATCTCGGCGGCGTTTTGTGATATGAATACCTCGCACCCGACCTCACCGCCGATATATCCCGAGACCGCGAGATCCTCTTTCGTGAATAGCGGAATGACGACAGGTGAGAGACCTTGGCTTTTCAGTCTTTTTGACGCTGTGATAAGCTCTCGCGAGGCGGTTTTGGGAATTATAGCAAAGCTGTCGCGCTTCTCTCTGTTGATGCTTTTTCCGGCAAAGACTAGGTCGGGCATATTATAAGCCCTGCAGCCGAGAAGCCCTCTGCATTCGTCAAGGTCGCCCTCTGTGCGAAGTCCGGCAAAGGTGATGCGCGAAAGAGCTCTTCGCATACATCTCTCGCCCAAATATCCGCTCACTCTGCCGACACCCGAGGACAACATATAGACGGGCTTTCCCGCTCGCTCGGCAAGAGCGATTATCGCGGAATAATAGAGAAGAGAACGTTCGGAGGTTTCGTTTTGAATCAAATTCCCTCCCGTCAATATCAGAGCGTCGGAGCTACTCATGGCGTGCTTAATTTCTTTTGCCGAAAATCTGTTGCATTTTCTCGCGCCCATATCTCTGTATTTGTCAAAATCCCCTGCAGGATTATACGCCACAGAGGCTTTGACACCGTATTCTGAAAGAAGATTTATAGCCGCCTCAAGTGCCGCCTCGTCTCCCATATTGCCGTAGCCAAAATATCCGCACAGCAGTGCATTCTTCGGTTTTACCCTATACCCGTGTTGCATTTTTACCTCTCAAAAGCTTGATGAAGAAAAGCAAAACGCCCCCGCACGAACTATGGCGAAGACGCTTTGTAAATAATTGTTGACATTTGTCGCAAGGCTTGCCAGCTCGACTAAATGACTATGGACGTCTCGACGCTATGCTCGTACTCGCCGTCGTGTTCTGCGGCAACGAGCTGAACGTGATAGGCATCAATCACCGAGCGCTCGATTTCGGCTCTGAAATCCGAGTTTATGGGGTGAACGATGTCACGGTAGCTTCCGTCAGGATTTTTGCGCGAGGGCATTACTATGAAATATCTTTCTCTTGCGTAGATAACCTTGATGTCGTGAACGGCGAGGCAATCGTCAAAGGTGACGGATACGATAGCCTTCATGGGCCCCTCGTCAAAGAATTTTCTGATTTTGATGTCTGTGATCTGCATAACCTTGTTTCCTTTCCGACGCAGTAAATTTTTTTTGGAATTCGAATATATTGTATTATACGAAGCTCAAGACCTTTCTTTTCGGCTTTGCTTGAACAACACGTATAGTATACAATAAGAATGTGGCTAATATTCAACGATAAGCAAATCTTTTTTTGAATTTTCTGTATACATTTTTTTAACGAAAAATAGAAAAAAATCCAAATTTAGCGATAGGAGAATATATATGTCGGAAACGGTCGTTCGTCATAGCCGAGGGGAGATAACCGAGGCGTTGAACAGGAAGGGTGCTAGAGTACATTTCATAGGAATTCTCGGCGCAGGAATGATGCCTTTGGCGCATCTTCTGGCAGAGCGCGGATATATTGTCAGCGGAAGCGATATTGCCGAGCCTCGCAATTTGAGAAGCGGCATAATATTTTACAAGGGACATAGTGCAGAGGGGGTTCTCGGGTGCGACCTTGCAGTTTATTCACTTGCTGTTTCAAGGGATAATCCCGAGCTTTTATCTGCGCGCGAGGCGGGGATACCTACGGTCAGCCGACCCGAGCTTCTCGGCGCTTTGGTATTCGAGCACAAGATTTCTATAGGCGTTGCGGGAACGCACGGAAAGAGCACGGTCACCGCAATGCTCGGAGCAGTTCTTTCGGAGCTTTCTCCTACAGTGATATGCGGCGCTGAGCTTAAAACGGGTAGCGGATGCGTTTTGGGCGACGGCGGTGTTGCGGTTTACGAGGCCTGCGAGTATCGCGATGCATTCCTTTTCACTCGACCGACGGTTGCCCTTCTTCTTAACCTCGAGCTTGACCATACCGATTATTTCAAGGATATTGAAGCCCTGCGCTCCTCCTTTGTACGCTTTGCCGCCTCGGCACAGCTTACCGTATACAACGCCGATGACGAGAGCCTTGCTTTGATTGCGCGTAAAATTGAGGGGAGAGCGGTAAGCTTCGGTGCTTCGCCCTCTGCCGATTACCGTTATGAGATAGATGGTCTCGGAGCGGCTACGCGATTTACAGTATATAAGCAGGGCGCGCGCCTCGGAGTATTTACACTCGGCGTTATGGGCTGCTTTAACGTGCAGAATGCCGTCGCCGCGATAGCGGTAGCGTCGGAGCTTGGAGTCGGCAGAGACCGTATAGAGCGTGGGATAGCCTCCTTTCGCGGACTCAGACGAAGGCTCGAAAAAATCGGGGAGCTTTCGGGCGCGCCGGTGCTTTACGACTACGCGCACCACCCGAGTGAGATTTTTGCGGGAATTTCGGCGATACGCGCCTCGGGGGCGGAGCGTGTCACGGTGGTATTCCGCCCTCACACCTACAGCCGCACGAAAAGCCTTTGGGACGGATTCGTTTCGGCACTCTCCTCGGCCGACAGAGTAATACTTACCGACGTTTTTCCGGCACGTGAGGAGGCTATTGTCGGCATAGATTCCCGACGTCTTGCCGAGGCAATAGGCGAGCGCGCCGAATATGCAGAAACGCCCGAGCGCGTTCGTGAGCTTTTGCGTTCGTTTGCGGGTGATGCCGTCGTATTGATGGGTGCAGGCGACCTCTCAGACGTTATAAAGCTTCTTTTTGGAAAAAATACTTGACAATTTGATTTCAGCGTTGTAAAATAAGCGTAGAGAAGCATACTTTTGGAAATATTAAGGAAGGGACGGTGACGATCTTATGACAAGCGACAGTTGTAATTCACACAGTAGGCTTTATTTTAAAATCAGTTCGTGCGGCAGAGGATTTGTTGCCGCGGCTCTTCCTATGCCGACTCGGCACTGACGGATAGCTGCGTCCTCTCGCTTCGCGCGGGAAGGAGACGGTTATGATAAACAAGAGAGAGATTTTTAACGAGGCAGACGCCGAAGAGATGGCGTCTGCCCTTTCGGCATTGCTGGAGGAGAAGCGCTTTGCCGATTTTCGCCGCGCGAGTGAAATGCTTGCACCGCCCGATTTGGCGCAAATCTTCGAGCTTACCGAGCCCGTCATGCGCCCCGTCTTTTACAGACTTCTGTCAAAGGAGACGGCGGCGGAGTGCTTCGTTGAGATGCCCTCCGAGCTTCAGCGCTCGCTCGTCGAGTGTTTTACCGACAGAGAGCTCTCGGAGCTTCTCTCCGAGCTTTACATCGACGATACCGTTGATATGATAGAGGAAATGCCTGCCGCTATGGTTAAGCGTATTCTCAGAGCATCCTGCAAGGATGACAGAGAGAGCATCAACAGGCTTTTGCGCTATCCGAGGGACTCGGTGGGAGCTATAATGACAACCGAGTATATGCGGCTCTCGCCCGACATTACGGTTAAGGAGGCACTCGTTCGCATACGCAAGGTAGCGCTCGATAAGGAGACGGTATATACCTGCTACGTCACCGATAATACCCGACACTTGATAGGAGTGGTAACGGCGAGAAAGCTTTTGACCTCCGAGCTTGATACGCAGATTTCGGATATAATGCAGGAAAATGTCATCTCGGTTAAGACTACCGACGACAGAGAATACGCCGCCGAGAAGTTCTCCCGTTACGGCTTTATAGCCCTACCCGTAGTCGATAAAGAGGAGAGGCTGGTCGGAATCGTCACGGTAGACGACGCTATTACGGTACTCCGCGAGGAGCGTGAGGAGGACTTCGCAAAGATGGCGGCTGTCACTCCGAGTGAAACGCCATACGTAAAGTCCTCACCCATAGCGCTTTTCTTATCGCGTATTCCTTGGCTGCTTCTTCTTATGGTTTCCGCAACCTTTTCAAGCACCATACTTAATCGCTTTGAGGCGCTGTTACCCACCGTGCTCGTTCTCTTCGTGCCGATGCTTATGGACACGGGCGGTAATTCGGGAGGACAGTCATCGGTCACGGTAATACGAAGCATATCGCTCGGAGAGCTTGGGCGGGGACAGGTATTACCTATAATATTAAAGGAAGCGTTGGTGGGAGTTCTGTGCGGAATATCGCTTGGTGCTGTTGCCTTTGGCAAGGTTCTTCTCGTTGACAGGCTCCTGATGCAAAACCCGGAGGTCACGCTTTACGTAGCGCTTGCGGTAGCGCTGTCGCTTGCAGTCACCGTGGTGCTTGCAAAGATAATCGGCTGCGTTTTGCCAATAGCCGCAAAGCGTATAGGTCTTGACCCTGCGGTTATGGCGTCGCCCTTTATAACGACACTCGTTGACGCATTGGCGCTCGTATTGTATTTTGCGGTTTCGGCGTCGCTCGTCGGATTAGTATAATTAAAACGCCTCGCGGATTGTCACCGCGAGGCAAAATCCGAGTAATAAAAATATTTGAAAAAATTTCAAAAAACTATTGACAAATAGGTTTGAGTGTAGTATAATACTCCAGGTATCCTAAGACAGCAGGTTCCGGTAAAAGCGTATGCTTTCCTGCCGAGGTGACAATCAACGAATATTTTTGTATGTTTGTCCTTTCTCGGTGAAGCTGCGTCTTTACGGAAAGGATTTTTTAATTTTTTATGGAGGTGGAACAATGCCAAGTAATAAGATTCTTGAAGAAAAGAAGCAAGTCGTAGAATCACTTGCCGCTAAGATTCAGTCGGCTGCGGCAGGCGTGCTCGTTAAATACGAGGGCATTAAGGTTTCGGAAGACACCGAGCTTCGTACGGCGCTCCGTAAGGCAGGTGTAGAGTATACGGTTATGAAGAATACTCTCACCGGCAGAGCTTGCGACATCGCCGGCTACAGCGATATGAAGCAGTATCTTTCGGGTATGACTGCTATCGCAACCAGCAAGGACGACCCCATCGCTCCCGCTAAGATCATGAAGGAATTCGCAGACAAGATCGACTGCTTTGAGATTAAGGCAGGCTTCGTTGACGGCGGTATTCTCGATGCGGCAGGCGTTGAATCTCTTGCAGCAACTCCCTCGAAGGAAGTTCTCATTGGCAAGATGATGGGCAGCCTTATGTCTTCTCTTTACAGCTTTGCTTACGTTCTTCAGGCGAAGATCGACAAGGAAAATGGCGGTGAAGAGGCTGCCGAAGCTCCCGCAGAGGCTTAATTTCTGCATAACAATTACAGAATAAAATTTGAATTTATTGGAGGAAATAAAAATGAACGAAAAGTCCACTCAGATTCTTGCCCTTGTTAAAGGTCTTACCATTCTTGAACTCGCTGATCTCGTTAAGGCTCTTGAGGAGTTCGGCGTATCCGCAGCTCCCGTAGCAGTAGCAGCAGCTCCCGGCGCAGCAGGCGCAGCTCCCGCAGCAGAGGAGAAGACCGAGTTCGACGTTGTACTTAAGGCAGCAGGCGCTAACAAGCTCGCAGTTATCAAGGTAGCTCGTGAGATCACCGGCCTTGGTCTTAAGGACGCTAAGGACCTCGTTGAGGCAGCTCCCAAGAACATCAAAGAGGGTGTTTCTAAGGAAGAGGCTGAGAAGATCGCTGAGCAGCTCAAGGCAGCAGGCGCAGAGGTTGAGGTTAAGTAATTTCATCTCTATAAAAAGAAAAGTGCGACCCCTGCTGGTCGCGCTTTTTTTATGTGCAAAATGCATAAAAAAAGCGAAGGATTTTAATAACAATGCCGAATTTGTTATCGTGGGGAGTGAAAAAACGGTTTGTCGCTTGACAAACGCGGTGCAAGAGTTTAAAATGTAGTAAAGTTTTATTATTTAGTTTTATAAGGGGTGTGTTATGAAAAAAATCATAACGGCGATTTTGCTCTTATCTCTTCTTCTCGCGGCAGGGCTTCTCTCTGCCTGCGGAGGCGGCGGAGACGACGAGGGCGATCCGAGCAATAAAAGAGAACTTCTCTTCGACGGCGAGTGTTATACGGTGTTCGGCAAAACGGCGAATAACAGCTTTGATATTGTCTATGCATCGGGCGAGGTATCAACTATATTTGATATTGTCAGCGCCCTTAGCGGCAAGGTCACGGAGGCAGGCTTACCAAAGCCGAGCTTCTCCGCCGACACCGACAAGGAGGAGTCAGGCCTCGAATTTCTTATAGGCGATACGAACAGAGCATTGTCAGCAGAGGCAAAGGCAATAGTCGAGGAGAATGCCGAGGACGACCCGAACGGAAAGCACTGGGCATGGCTTTATAAGAACGGACAGCTCGCGCTCTATGCTAGCTCCGTGACGGCATACGAGGCGGCTCTTGCCGAGCTTGATGAAAAATACTTTAAGGACGGTGTGTATAAGGTGGAAAAGGATTTGAGAGCGGTAGGTCACGTGGCGGGACCTCACGCGGCATATATGGAATACGAGGTTCCGAACAATTTCTTCGACGGATACGAGGATCCCTTCGGAATGAAGAAGAGCGGATATAAGAAAATGACCGTAACGCTCGTTAACGAGAAAACCTACCGTATCAGCTATTCAGATGAGGTGGGCGGCACCTTCACGGCAGACCTTGTGCAGAAGGCTTGGGGTATGTGGATGATGGGTACCATGGCATATACCGAGGAAAACGGTACGGTGCACACTATCACCAACTCTGCAACCGACTACGAGTTTGTCCTTAACTGCAAGGCAGAGGGCATTTTGGACTGGCATAGCGGCAACCACGGCAACTACCCCGGCAGAGATTTAGACAAGTATTATTACGAGGACGACACCTCGCTTTATAACGACAGAATGCTTGATATGACCTTCTACGACGGCAAATCGGGCGAGAAACTTGAGCTTTCGAAGGTGGGCGACAGCGTTACTGTAGACGGACTTCGCGTAGTCGTTCATCACAACGTCTACGAGCTCAATTACAAAGAGGAGCACGTACTGTTCAACGTAGAGAGAAGCTATCTTTACAACGGCTACGACGTTATGTTCGACGCACAGCTTTATGCCACAAAGGACGTGCAGATGGCAGAGTCCTACTCGGCAATGATGCCGATAGCAAAGGAGTACGGCAACTGCGCTATGTTCTACTGCGAGGACGGCTCAACCGTATTTATGAAGACGCAAATGGCAAACGCGGTGAACGAGAGAATAATGGGCGCGAACGCTACGAAAATAGATATATGGGGAGAGAATAACCCGAAGTATCATATGACGGTTACACTGAATAACCCCGAGGATCAGCTAAGGGATTCTCGCGAGGACGGAAAGGGCTACGCCGGATACAGAGATCAGGGCGGAGCTTATGCAAACAAGCTCTATTGCTCACTGTTCTCGAATAGCGGAACGCTCTATTGGGGCGAGGAGCTTCACTTCAACACGACCTATTCCTTCTCGATTCAGGAGGATTTCGTCAACCCCGACCGCGAGCCTGACCATTGGGTAGGTTTGCCTAAATAAAGATAAAAAATTCCCAAAAGCGAAAAGGGAGCTGTCACAAACGTGACAGCTCCCTCTATTATTACTGCAAATTTACCTTGCGCTCGGCAAGGTATTTTTTTCTTACCATAGTGATGAATTTCTGCACCCTCTCGGACTGATAGTCGCGGTAAGTCCAGGGTAGCCTTTGCCAGCCGCCGCGCGCCCAAAAGAGCGTCAGCTCGGTGTATATTCCGCGCTCTAGCGGAATACGGAAGCCTGCCTTTTTAGTCGTTGCGAGCATCAGCCTGCCGTGGTTTATAAAGCCGGGGTCTAGGTTTATTTTTCTGTTTCCGTCTATCGAAAGCTCTGCCTCAATA
>JAZSIJ010000041.1:0-5155 GCA_045533755.1 Eubacteriales bacterium
GAAAAGAAGGTTATCGACGTAATTTCAAGAACGGTTGAGCCCTTCCGCGATTTCGAGGCATATCTATCGCTTGCAGATAACCCTGATTTCAGATTCGTGGTTTCCAACACCACCGAATCGGGCATTGAATTTAAGGACACCGACAAGATGTCAGACGCTCCTGCAGTAACCTTCCCCGGAAAGCTCACGCTTCTCCTTAAGAGAAGATTCGAAAAGGGTCTTCGCGGCTTTATATTCCTCCCTTGCGAGCTTATTGACAGAAACGGCGACAACCTCAAGTCCTGCGTTCTTAAGTACGCTGACCTTTGGGGAATTGGCGAGGACTTCAAGGCTTGGGTTGAGAAGGAAAACTTCTTCTGCAACACCCTCGTTGACAGAATAGTTACGGGATACCCGAGAGACGAAAAGATTGACCTCGGCTACGAGGATAATATGCTCAACACGAGCGAGCTCTTCCACCTTTGGGTTATCGAGGCGGGCTACGACCTTTCGAGCGAGTTCCCCTTCCACAAGGCTGGTCTTAACATAATCGTAACCGACAACCTTGAGCGTTACAGAACGAGAAAGGTGCGTATTCTTAACGGTGCGCACACCTCTATGATTCCCTACGCTCTTCTTCGCGGCATCGAGACGGTTGGCGACTGTATGAAGGACGAGGAGATGTCGAGCTTTGTCAAGGCTTGCGTATATGACGAAATTATTCCTACTCTCGACCTTCCCTACGAGGAGCTTAAGAGCTATGCCGACGACGTTTTCGAGAGATTTGAGAACGTATTCATCAGACATTTCTGCTCCTCTATCGCACTCAACTCGGTAAGCAAGTTCAAGGTAAGAGTTCTTCCCTCAATCCTTGAGTACATAAAGCGCCGCGGCGAGATGCCGAAGAACCTTATCAAGTCCTTCGCAAAGCTTATCGCCTTCTACAAGACCGATATGACGAACGATGCTCCCGACGTTGTTGAATTTATGAAGAAGTCGAGTGTAAGAGAGATTCTTGCAAACGAGGCGCTCTGGGGTCAGAATCTCGAGCACCTCACCGCTGCCATTGAGGCAGAAATGTAATCCGAGGAAAACGAAATGATTATTAACAAGCTTGACAACGTCGAGGTAAACCTCGAGGACGGTCACAAATACGCCCTCTCTGACATCGCAAAGGGCGAAAACGTGATAAAGTACGGCAATCCCATCGGTCACGCTACCGAGGATATTAAAAAAGGCTCTCACGTTCACACTCACAATATGAAGACCAACCTTTCGGGTGAGCTTACCTACGAGTTCTCGGGAGACTTCCCTCCTATGAAGCACTCGGACAGTGACCTTACCTTTATGGGATACGTTCGTAAGAACGGCGAGGTCGGAATAAGAAACGATATTTGGATTATCAATACCGTAGGCTGCGTTAACAAGATTGCAAAGAGGCTTGCAGAGCTTACGGGCGCTATCTCCTTTGAGCACCCCTTCGGCTGCTCTCAGCTCGGCGGTGACCACGCGACGACGCAGAAGGTGCTCGCGGGACTTGTACACCACCCCAACGCCGGCGGTGTCCTCGTTCTCGGTCTTGGCTGTGAGAATAACAATATAGCGGAGTTTAAAAAGGCTCTCGGCGAATATGACTGTGAGCGCGTAAGATTTCTAAACACTCAGGATTTCGAGGACGAAATTGAAGAGGGCGTTCGAATTATAAACGAGCTTAAGGCTTACGCCGCAGGCTTCAAGCGCGAGGAGGTTCCGATTTCCAAGCTCAAGATAGGACTCAAGTGCGGCGGCTCCGACGGTCTTTCGGGAATTACCGCCAATCCTCTTGTCGGCAGACTTTCCGACAGAGTTATAGCGGCGGGCGGAAGCTGTGTTTTGACCGAGGTTCCCGAAATGTTCGGCGCAGAGCACCTTCTTATGAAGCGCGCCGTATCGCGTGAGGTATTTGACAAAACCGTAAGCCTTATCAACGATTTCAAGGCTTATTTCATAGCGCACAACCAGGTGGTTTATGAAAACCCCTCGCCCGGAAACAAGGCAGGCGGGATAACCACTCTTGAGGAGAAATCTCTCGGCTGTGTTCAGAAGGGCGGCTCCGCAGAGGTCGTTGACGTTCTTACCTACGGCGACAGGCTCACCAAAAACGGTCTTTCGCTCCTTAACGGCCCCGGAAACGACATAGTTGCCGTAACCAATCTTGCGGCAGCGGGAGTGCACATGGTGCTCTTCACCACAGGACGCGGAACTCCTCTGGGGGGCGCTGTTCCTACCGTAAAGATTTCCACGAACGAGGCTCTCGCCAAAAAGAAGCAGGGCTGGATTGATTTTGACGCATCCCCCACGCTCGACGGACTTGACCTCTCCGACACTCTGCTCGATTATATTCTTGCGGTAGCCGGAGGTGAGGAGACGAAAAACGAACAGAACGGATACAGAGAAATTTCGATTTTCAAGGACGGCGTAACACTTTAATTTTTCTTAAAACAAAGGAGTTTTATTTAATGGAATTTGCTATGAATTATACCTCTCCCGAAAGCTGCGGAATTTCCTCCTCGGATATTGAGGAATATATACGAGCCCTTGAGGGAAAGCGGCTTTCCACACATGATATAATAATCACCAAGGGTGATAACCTTGTTTTCGAAACCTATTGGAAGCCCTTTGACAAGAATTTCCTTCACCGTATGTATTCGGTAACGAAGAGCATCGTTGCAATAGCCGTAGGCTTTGCCGAGCAGGACGGACTTCTCTCTCTCGACGACACGATGGAGATGCACTTCCCCGTTGAGCTCGAGGGTCAGCCCGATGAAAACATGCGCAAGCAGACGGTACGCGATATGCTTACCATGACTACGGCAAAGGTTCCGGGCAACTGGTTCAAGGCACGTCACCCCGACAGAGTACAGTTCTACTTTAACAATAAGACCGTATCACGTCCCTCCGGCACGATCTTCCAGTATGACAGCACGGGCACCTTCGTTCTTTGCGCGCTCGTTGAAAGACTCACCGGCAAAACCTTTATGGAGTATATGCAGGAAAAGCTCTTTGACAAGCTCGGTATTTCTAGAGAGGCATACTGCCTGAAGTGTCCCGGCGGTCATTCCTGGGGCGACTCCGCTATCATAATGGCGCCTCGCGATATGATGCGTATCGCACGCTTTATGATGAATGGCGGACGCTGGAACGGAGAGCAGATACTCAACGAGAAATTCGCCACCGATGCTACCTCGAAGCTCGTAGATACCGATCTTTCGGGATTTGATAATTACATTTCTCACGGCTACGGATATTATATTTGGCGCACCTATGACAACGGCTTCTTCTTTAACGGAATGGGCTGTCAGATATATCTTTGTCTTCCCGACCAAGACCTTATATTCGGATATAACGGTGACAACCAGGGAAATGCCGACGCAAAGCAGTTTATCATTGACAAGTTCTTAGAGCTGATAGCAAGAAGAGCGAAGGACTGTGCACTTCCCGAAAATCCCGAGGCCAAGGCTTCGCTTGAGGCTTATGCAAAGACGCTTGAGCTCTATTACGTCAAAGGCGAGAAAGAATCTCCCCTGCAGGAGAAAATAAACGGAAAGACCTTCAAGCTTGGCGAGAACCCCACCGGCATTACCGAAATCAAGTTTACCTTTGAGGACGGTATCTGCCGTATGGATTACGTGAATGCAACCGGAGCAAAAACTCTTAACATCGGTATGTGCAAAAACGCTTTCGGTCTTTTCCCGGAGGAAGGCTATTCCAAGGAGGTCGGCTCTGAATACGCACCCGGAAACTTCTATAAGTGCGCGGCTTCGGGCGCTTGGTTAATGCCTGATAAGCTCTTCGTGCGTGTACAGATTATAGACGAATACTTCGGTATTTTGAATATGAATTTCGGCTTCAAGGACGAGAACACACTCGGAGTTCACATGAACAAAACCGCAGAGGACTTCCTCGAAACCTACAAGGGCTACGCAGACGGCAGAGCCGTGTAAGCGCTCTCGCTGATTTGTAAAAATCACCGAAACAAAAGCAAAAGGCAGAGATTGGTAGATAATCCAATAGGATTTATACCGTTCTCTGCCTTGCTTTATTTCGGCTTTTTGTTATTTATATCTTTATTCTTTAGGCTCAGACACACTCTCGGTAAGAGCGGTTGCAAGTCCTGCAAGTCCCTGAATGCTAGAGGGAATGATTATCTTCGTTGCCTTGCCGTCTGCCGCCTTTGCAAACGCCTCGAGGCTCTTGATGCTTATCACTGCCTCGCTGGGCGCGGAGTCGTTTATCATCTTTATACCCTGCGCGGTTGCCTTCTGAATCTTAAGGATAGCCTCGGCTTCACCCTCTGCCTCCTTGATTTTTGCCTCACGGACTGCCTCTGCCTTGAGGATTGCAGATTCCTTCTCTGCCTCTGCAGCGAGAATCATCTGTTGCTTCTGTCCCTCTGCTACGAGGATAGTGGAATTCTTCTCACCCTCTGCCTTAAGGATAAGCTCACGGCGCTCACGCTCAGCCTTCATCTGCTTTTCCATCGCGTCCTGAATTTCCTTCGGGGGAATGATATTCTTAAGCTCTACTCTGTTGACCTTGATGCCCCAGGGGTCTGTTGCCTCGTCAAGAATGGCTCTCATTTTGGTGTTGATAATATCACGCGAAGTAAGAGTTTGGTCGAGGTCAAGCTCACCTATAATGTTACGAAGCGTAGTAGCGGTGAGATTCTCTATTGCCATCAGGGGATTGGTTACACCGTAAGTATAAAGCTTACAGTCGGTAATCTGGAAGAAGACGACGGTGTCTATCTGCATTCTTACGTTATCCTTAGTGATAACAGGCTGAGGCGGGAAGTCAACGACCTGCTCCATAAGCGTAATCTTCTTTGCAACCGTTTCAATGAAGGGTATTTTGAAGTGCATACCGGTGTGCCAGGTGGTTCTGTAGCTGCCAAGGCGCTCAATTACCTGCGCCGTAGCCTGCGGAACGATTTTGATGTTTGAAATAAGTACGATAACGATTATAGCAAGCAAAACGAAGATTATAAGCATTGGAAGCGCATTGCCTGCCTCCAAGAGCGTGCTGATGATTTCCATATAAATTCTCCTTTTTATAAAAATTACTTTTTGCAGATAAGCTTAACGCCCTCTATGGCTACGATATTAAGAACCTCGCCAACATCAAAGACGTCATCCTC
>JAZSIJ010000078.1:0-5761 GCA_045533755.1 Eubacteriales bacterium
GAGGCGGAAGCGGTGACGGAAGCGGTGACGGAAGCGGTGACGGAAGCGGTGACGGAAGCGGTGACGGAAGTGGTGATGGAAGTGGTGATGGTGATGGCGATGGAAGCGGCGACAGCTCCGGAGGCAATATCGGTACTTGGATTCCCATTGACTGATAGGCTTTACACTGCGTAAGTTTTTGCCTTATAGACCGAGCATCAACCGCTCGGTCTATTATTTGCCTTTTTTAAAAAGGAGAACCTTATGAAAAAATTTTTGCTGGCAATAGCTGCCGTAATTTTTTTGACGGCACTTCCTCTTCTCTCCTCCTGCGTACACATGCATACTCTCTCAGAGCCTATGCGTGAGAACGAAATCGAGCCCACCTGTACAAGCAAGGGCAGCTACGAAGAGGTCGTTTACTGTACCTCTTGCGATAAAGAGGTAAAAAGAAAAACCAAGTTCATAGATAAGCTTCCTCACAGCTTCGTCGGTGATATCTGCAGCGTATGCGAGTATAATAAAACCGATTGCAGCGAGGGCCTCGTTATGTCGCTCAACCCCGGCGGAGAGAGCTATACTGTCACAGGTATAGGCACCTGCACCGACACCGAGCTTTTCATAGGATATTATAACGACCTGCCCGTAACCAAGATAGGCTACGGCGCTTTTGAGCTGTGCGCTAATATAACCAAGATAAACCTTTCTGACACGGTGACCGAAATCGAGTCTTACGCATTCAGAGGCTGCTCCTCGCTTGAGTCGATAAATCTCCCCGAGGGGCTCTCGGTAATAAACTACGCCGTTTTCAAGGACTGCTCCTCTCTTTCAAGCATTGAATTTCCCGAGAGCATTTACGACATTTCCGGAAGTGCGTTTGAGTTCTGCTACTCGCTTGAGAACGTCACGCTTCCCACGGGCCTTTACCGCCTCGGCGAGCGCGCCTTTGCTTCCTGCGCGAGCTTCACCGATATAACGGTACCCGCGAACCTTGCAGAGATAGGAAACTATGCCTTCGCGCATTGTGAGAACCTCTCGAACATAACCATAGAGGAGGGCGTGACGGTGGTTGGCGACTTTGCCTTCCAGGAATGCACGGCACTCGAAACGATAGAGCTCCCGTACAGCATATCCTCCATTGACAATTCGGCGTTCCTTAACTGCACGAAGCTCAAATCCGTAACAATGTACGATAACGTACTGACGCTTGGTCCTTCTGCATTTTACGGCTGCACGTCACTCACCGATATAGCTCTCAGCCAAGGCCTAACGAAGATTCACACCTCTGCCTTTGCTATGTGCGAAAGCCTTGAGAGCATTGCTCTTCCCGCCTCGCTCATAACCCTTGGCAACGACCTCTTCAACGGTTGCTTGAGCCTTACGAGCGTGGAGCTTCCCGACAAAATCACTACTGTCGGCACGTCAACCTTCAAGGACTGCAGGTCGCTTGAGAGTGTCAGGTTCGGCGCCGACCTAAATTTCCTCGGCTCAAAAACCTTCGAGGGCTGTGAGAGCCTTACGAGCGTCGTCTTTGCCGACGCGGCAGGCTGGTGGTACACCGAGGACCCGACGAAAACCGAGGGCACAGCACTTCCCACGAACGTTTTGAGCACCCCCGAGATAACGGCTGCTTATCTCAGCACGAACTATCTGAACTATTACCTGAAGAAGTAAAAAATAAAAAGAAGACGGTCTGTCAACACCTTGCCATTTAGCGCCGTACGACAGCCGTCTTTTTTTGTTTTGTGTTTATTCTGTTCTCAGGGCTACGACAGGGTCCTTCCTTGCCGCGCTCTTTGCAGGTGCAAGACCCGAAATCAGCGTCAAGCCAACGCTGAGACATACGAGGAATATTGCGTTTCCTACGGGAAGCGCTGCAATATTCGGGTAATTTATAAGCGGCTTGAGAATAATATTCACTATCGCCGAGATGAGATAGGTAGAGCCGACACCGATAAGACCTGCGAGAAGTCCTATAATGAAGGTTTCGGCAACGAATAGGTTGCTGACGTCGCGCTTGCGTCCTCCGAGAGAGCGGATAACGCCTATTTCCTTGATTCTCTCAACCACAGAAACGTAGGTTATAATTCCTATCATAACCGTGGACACAACGAGAGATACCGAGGTGAAAGCGATAAGCGCGTAGGATACGACGTCTATCATCGTGTTTATCATCTTGATGACAAGCTCAAGCGTGTCGGTGTAGGTGACCTTGGTTCTCTCCTCAATGGAAATTTCTCTTCCGTCAACAGTTATTTTAACATCGTCGTCGTTCCACGCATCGAGATACTCGGTAACGAGATTTTTCTCGTCAAAGGACTTCGGATAAATCAGCACGTTATTGGCAACCGAGTTTCCTCCGAGATTACGCACGAGAGTATCTCTCTTCGTTTCAAGCTCATTTTCGGCAGCGCCAAGACCGCCGCCCATAAGTGCCGTCGGGGAAATACTCGTCGAGGTCGGCGAAACTATACCCGTTCCCGACTTCGCCTTGAAGCTTCCGTTTTCGTCCTTAGACTCATCCTCGGGGGTAGTGGGGTCGTCGTAATAGTAGGAATAGTTGTAAACGGTTGAGTAGTTAAGGCTAACTATAGTGGGCTTGTCGGGCTCGTCGGGGTTCGGAATGGTGAAGGACTTTGAGCCTATCTCCTTCATCGCCTGCTCTGTGAAGAGGTAGTCTATATATTCCGAATCTGCATTTTCACTAAGAATGTGCTCCGAAAGTGCCTCGGTGTAGTATATGCCTGCGGTAAGACAGCCGTATGAAACGGTCTCCTTCGGAGTGAGAATTCCCACGACCTTCATTTTAAGACCGCCCCTGCTGTCAGCGTCCGCCTTGTCGAAGCTGGATTTGTAGCTGTAGCTTCCGTTCATAAACTGAGCCATCGGCTTTTGAGCATCGGGAATATCGGGGTCGTCGGCAATCTTTACGAACACCGAGTCCGTCGGATAATATACAAGCTCCTTGCCGAGAAGCTCGCTATACTCGAAATACTCGCGGTAGTGGGCGTTGCCCTCATAACCCTCGGTCTCATTAGTCGCCTTGTCAATTATCGAGAGGAACTCCTCCTGCGTATAATATCCGAACGCGGCAAGAAGCAGGTCGGAAATTTCCTCGTCGGGATTTAAGACGAGCATTATCTCGTCTGCCTCGTCGGCAATCTCGCTCCCGCCGAGAAGCTCGTACTGCGAAAGAATATAGTCGCTGTTTGGAGGTGCTTGCTGAAGCGAGGGAACGAGGTAGGGAATAAACGCCGAATATTCTGCGTACTCGGTTTCATTAAGCACCGAGGTATACATATCGATAAGCCTCTTTACAGAGATGTGCTCGGAGTCTACTCCCTCTCCGTAGGTGAAATCGGTAAACACGTTAGTCGAGAGATTTATGCCGTAGCTGACTAGCATAGCCTCGTAATTTTCCTTCGGCATATTAAGCACGTACTTTATATAATCTTCGGTCAGCGTGTTCGAGGCAAAGAGTCTCTCGAGGCTCGCGCTCATCTCGGCGAGGTTCTCTATCGTGCTGGTTATATAAACCTTATCGGCAAGCTTATCCTTGTCCAGCAGAACTGTGGTTTCCATTATATCGGTTATAGCGCTGGCGCTGAAGCCCGTTTCGGCTATCTCTATCGGGTTGCCCGAGAGCATATCGTCCTGCATCGAGGCGATGTAGCCCTTGATACCTCCGGAAAACGCAAGCACGAGCGCTATGCCGATTATGCCTATCGAGCCTGCAATTCCTACCATAACCGTGCGTCCCTTTTTGGAAATAAGGTTTCGTGCCGAGAGCCTGAAAGCCGTGAAGAAGGACATCTTTGCCTTTTCGGTCTTCTTTTTAGTGCTTTTAGGCGAGGACTCGGGCTTGCGTGCCTCCTCCGTCTTGATGCCGAGAAGCTCTCGTGCCTCCTCATCTTCGGCAAAGGGATTGGTGTCCTCTGTAACCTCACCGTCAAGAAGTCTGATTATACGCGAGGAATACTGCTCTGCAAGCTCGGGGTTATGCGTTACCATAACGACAAGGCGCTCGGCGGATATTTCCTTTATCAGCTCCATTATCTGAACCGAGGTTACGGTATCAAGCGCGCCCGTGGGCTCGTCGGCGAGAAGTATCTCGGGGTCGTTGACGAGCGCTCTTGCTATGGCAACTCTCTGACACTGACCTCCCGAGAGCTGATTCGGACGCTTGTAATACTGTCCCTTGAGACCGACCTTATCAAGCGCCTCCTTCGCTCTGGCTGTCCTCTCCTCCTTCCCAATTCCCGAAATAGTCAGGGCAAGCTCGACGTTGCCAAGCACCGTCTGGTGAGGAATGAGGTTGTAGCTCTGGAAGATAAATCCAACTCTGTGGTTTCTGTATACGTCCCAGTCTCTGTCGCGGTAGGATTTCGTGCTCCTGCCGTTTATAATCAGGTCGCCGTCGGTGTAGTGGTCAAGTCCGCCTATTATGTTAAGCAGAGTAGTCTTACCACAGCCCGACGGGCCGAGAATGCTGACAAACTCGCTACGCCTGAAGCAAAGGTCTATGCCCTTCAGCGCGTGAACGGTTTCGGACGCCGTTATGTAATCCTTTTTTATGCCCGATAATTTTAACATTTCTTTCTCCAAATAAAATTTGTTTTATACACCTAATATTGTAACAAACATTTGTGAATATTTCTGCGTTATTTTATGTTAATTTTAAAAAAGCGGTTGACAAAGCACAAAAAATGCGGTATTATATACACGATTTGAGAATTACTCTCATTTTGGGGGATAAAAATGACCTACAACACAGAAAAAAGAAACGAGCTTTTGCGCTTTTTCAGGGAGAACGCAGATACCGCCTTCTCGCTTGAGGAGATTTGCAGGCAGCTTACCCCGGGCGGCAAGGGAAAAAGTACCCTCTACCGACAGACGGCAAGGCTGGTCGAGGAGGGCTTTGTCAGCAGAATGCCCGTCGGGGCGCGAAAATTCGTGTATCAGTACATGGACAAGCAGTACTGTGCCGAGCATCTTCACCTGAAGTGCAAGGGCTGCGGCAGACTTCTGCATCTTGACCACAAAACCTCTCACGCACTCGAGGCAAGCCTTCTCTCGACTCAGGGGTTCATTATTGACGGCGGCTCTGTTTTATACGGAAAATGCCGCGCTTGCAATTCAAAATAAAGGACGGATTATGACACTTCTTCACGCACATACGGAGGAGGGACTTCTCGAATTTCTCGAGGAGGTATTTCTTCATGGGCTTCTCGACACCCTAAAGCTTATTCCCTTTCTCTTTTTAACCTATCTCTTTATGGAGTTTATTGAGCACAAGGCATCGGGAAAAACCACCGCCTTTATAAAGAAAGCGGGCGCGCTTGGGCCTATCCCGGCAGCACTCGTCGGAGCAATTCCGCAGTGCGGATTTTCTGCTGCGGCAGCAAATCTTTACACGGGTAGGGTTATAACGGTAGGCTCGCTTCTCGCCGTCTTTCTTTCCACCTCGGACGAGATGCTTCCCATTCTCCTCTCGGGCGGATTGCCATTAACAGACGCTTTGATTATTCTCGCCTACAAGGCTCTCGTAGCGCTCGCCGTCGGCTTTGCCACCGACGGAATTCTCAGGCTTCTCGGTAGAAAAAGCGAGGACATCAATATCGACGAGCTTTGCGACAGGGACGACTGCCACTGCGAGCGGGGAATACTCCACTCGGCGCTCCATCACACCCTGACAACCGGCCTTTTCCTCTTGTTTGTAACCGTTTTCATCAATGCGGCTATCTTCTTCATTGGCGAGGAGGCGCTTCAGATGATAATGTAT
>JAZSIJ010000077.1:0-7300 GCA_045533755.1 Eubacteriales bacterium
ACCGAGCCCGAAATAATTCTGCCGTCGGCATGCACGGTTTCTCCTGCCGAAATCAGCATAATATCGCCCACAACTATCTCGTCCACCCGTATTTCTCTGACCGCTCGGTTTCTTACAACCCTTGCCAGCGCTCCGAGGCTATCCGCCTCCATTTTCTCAAAGGCACGCTCGCTTCCGTACTCCGAGAGTGTAGATACAGTCGTGGATATAAGAATAGCTGTGAGTATGCCAAAGACCTCAAATAAATTGCAGTTGCCAAAGGTAAATATAACCTCTATCGCAAGTGCTATAACCAAAACCTTTATTATAGGGTCGGAGAGATTCTCGAAAAATCTTTTCAGAATACTCTTTTTTTTAGCTCTCTCGAGCGAATTATCGCCATGTTTTTGACGCGAGGAGATAACCTCCTCGTCGGTAAGTCCCTTATATTTTTCCTTCATTCCCTCTCCGTTTCCGCCACGCTTGGCAATTCGTAATTTATCTAAATATATGCGGCGGACAAGTGCAAAATGAAAAGCCGAGAGAAAATCTCTCGGCTTTTCGTACATATTAACGGTTCTGAACCTTTAGTAATCAACTGACGGCAAAATGCCCTTGTGTCCCCGCGAGGCCGTGTAAAGCAATTAATTTAACCCTGTATAGACAGGTGGGTGCTCTCTCTGCCTCTTTGCGCTTCCAACGTCCGCTAACGGAGGTGACATAAGCAGCTCCGCGCGGGAGGCCTGCATCCCGAAGGCAGAAGTCCAAGCTCCCCGGCAATGTGTGTAGGTCCAAATATCACAATATCACGCACCACGCAGGTTGTAAATTATTATTTATCGTAGTCTATCTCGTTGAAAAGAAGGTCGTTGAAATACTCCTCAACACGCTCGAACTCGTCATCATCCTCAATGCTTTCGAGAATGGGCTCGTCACCGTCCTCGGTAACCTTAAGTATGACGTACTCCTCTGCCTCCTCGTCAATAGGTGCAAGAGCAAAATAACGTCCTCCGTCAAGCTCTGCCTCTGCAAGAAGCTCAAAGTCCTGCTCCTCGCCGGTCTCGTCATCGGTAAGAGTATATACGTCTACGAGCTCCTCGCCCTCTTGCATATCCTTTTCCATATCTGCCATCTTCGTTTATCTCCTAAGTTTATTATTTTCTTCTACAATCATTTTATAACATATTTCAAAAAAAGTCAATAGCTTTTTAGAGCAAATCAGAAAGTATAGCGTTGCTAACGTAAAATCCGCGCTCGGTAAGAGCGAGTCTTCCGTCCCGAAGCGTCATATATCCGAGGTCAATGTAGCGGCGTATATCCGCCTCTCTGCCGTCTGTAAAGCTGTGTGAAAAGCGCGACTCGTAATCTGCGAGCGAAAGGCCCTCAGAAAGCCTGAGCGCCAGCATAGCACATTCAAACGCGCCCTCATCGGCTGCAGGCTCAACAGAGGATACCGACTTAAAATCCTTCAAATATTCCGAAAAATCTCTCGAACTCGAAAAGCGTCGATTCTCAAAATATGAATGTGCCGAAACGCCGACGCCTATGTATTCGTCACTATGCCAATAGTGCAGATTATGCTGCGACTCTCTTCCTGCCCTTGCATAATTGGAGATTTCATAGTGAGAATAACCCGCAGAGCGAAGTCTGTCGCACGCAAGAGCATACATATCACACTCGGCGTCCTCATCGGGAAGGTTCAGCCTATTGCAGTTATCAAAGAAGGGTGTACCCTCCTCAACGATAAGCCCGTATGCCGATATATGCTCGGGCGTGAGTGCTATAATCATGTCGAGAGTTTCACGGAAGCTATCGAGAGTTTGGTCGGGAATACCGTACATCAAATCGACGCTAATATTGTTAAATCCGACCTTACGTGCGAGCGCGTATCCTGTCAGAAAATCCGAGTAACTGTGTATTCTGCCCAGCTTTTTCAGCTCGTTTTCATGAATCGACTGCAATCCCATGCTCAAGCGATTTACGCCCTGCGCTCTGTAAGCGCACAGCTTCTCCTCGGTCAGAGTTCCGGGATTTGCCTCAAGGGTTATCTCGGATTCGTGGGCTATTGCAAACGTCGAGCGAATTGCAGAAAAGATTTTTTCAAGACTGTCCGTCGAAAGAAGCGAGGGCGTGCCGCCACCGAAAAACACGGTGTCAACGCAAATTACCTCTTTCCTTTTGTATGACTCTATTTCCCCGATGAGAGCCTTGACGTAAGACTCCTCGGCTTCTCTCCCAAGCTCAGAAGCGGGATAGGAGCAAAAGTCACAGTAACTGCATTTCTTTATGCAAAACGGGATATGAAGATAAAGTCCAATGGGCTTAGTTGTCATCGTCAAGCCTCAGCACCGCCATAAACGCCTCGGGCGTTACCTCTACGCTGCCGAGCTTACGCATCTTCTTCTTTCCCTCCTTCTGCTTTTCAAGGAGCTTCTTCTTTCGGGTTATATCACCACCGTAGCACTTCGCCAAGACGTCCTTACGCATAGCCTTTACGGTTTCCCTTGCAATAATCTTTGAGCCTATTGCTGCCTGAATGGGAATTTCAAAGAGCTGACGCGGAATATTTTCCTTGAGCTTTTCTGCGATTTTTCTTGCTCTTGTGTAGGCTCTGTCCGCAAATACTATGAAGGACAAGGCGTCCACGACCTCACCGTTAAGCATAAAATCGAGCTTGACGAGCTTGGATTTTCTGTAATCCTTCAGCTCGTAGTCGAGAGATGCGTATCCCTTCGAGCGACTCTTGAGAGCATCGAAGAAATCGTAGATTATTTCGTTAAGGGGCAATTCGTAATGTATTTCAGCGCGCTCGGTATCGATATATTTCATATCAATAAAGACGCCGCGCCTGTCCTGACAAAGCTCCATAATTCCGCCGATGTAATCGGTGGGAGTTATAATCGAAGCCTTCATCATCGGCTCGTATGCCTCGGCAATCTCGTCAGGCGAGGGGAACTTCGAGGGGTTATCTATATTGATGGTTTCTCCGCTTTTCAGGTCTACCTTATAGATAACCGAGGGGGCTGTAGTGATGAGGTCGAGATTGAACTCACGCTCAAGTCTTTCCTCTATTATTTCCATGTGAAGAAGTCCGAGGAAGCCGCAACGGAAGCCAAATCCGAGAGCAACCGAGGTTTCGGGCTCAAAAACGAGAGAGGCATCGTTGAGCTGAAGCTTCTCAAGCGCGTCGCGCAGGTCGCCGTATCTTGCGCCGTCAGCGGGATATATTCCCGAATAAACCATCGGATGAACCTCGCGGAAGCCGGGAAGTGCCTCGTCGGTTGGGTTGTCGGCAAGAGTGATAGTGTCGCCGACGCGGGTATCACCGACGTTCTTTATAGAGGCGGTTATATATCCAACCTCGCCGGCAGAGAGCGAATCTGTCTTTCGAAGGCCGAAGGGCTCCATCGTACCAACCTCTACGACGTCAAACTCGGTGCCAACCGACATAAGCTTGATTTTGTCGCCTGCCTTAACCATACCGTCAAAAAGACGGATATAGACGACGACGCCGAGATACGCATCGTAGTGAGAATCGAAAATCAGCGCCTTAAGCGGTGCTTCGGCGTTGCCGGTCGGTGCGGGAATATCGGTAATTATCTTTTCAAGGACGTCCTCAATATTAAGACCGTTCTTTGCCGACACCGCGGGACAATCCTCGGCAGGAATACCTATAATATCCTCTATTTCGCGCCTTGCTCCATCGATGTCTGCAGAGGCGAGGTCTATTTTATTGATAACAGGCAATATTTCAAGGTCGTTGTCGATGGCGAGATATGCGTTAGCCAGAGTCTGTGCCTCGACGCCTTGAGTTGCGTCAACAACGAGAAGCGCTCCCTCGCACGCCTTGAGCGAGCGCGAAACCTCGTAACCGAAGTCCACGTGTCCGGGGGTGTCTATAAGATTATAGACGTACTGCTCACCGTTTTTCGCCGTGTAATTGAGCTTAACAGCGCGCGCCTTTATGGTTATGCCCCTCTCTTTTTCGAGGTCCATATTGTCGAGTATCTGCGATTCCATATCGCGCGCCTGCACCGTTCTCGTTTTTTCAAGAATACGGTCGGCAAGCGTTGACTTGCCGTGGTCTATGTGTGCTATTATTGAAAAGTTTCTGATATATTTCTGTTTGTCGGTCACTTTCAACATCTCCGAGGTTGATTTATACCTCTGTCATCCTTTTAGTATCTGTTTCGTAGAGTGCTATTTTCTCATTCAGGGCAGCCTCGCTGTCGCCGTGCGCGAGAAGGTATATTTTAATTTTGGGCTCTGTGCCCGAGGGGCGAACTATGATTTTATCGCCGTTTGTGAGCGTGAAGTAAAGCACGTCGGAGGAGGGCTGACCCGTGGGGGCTTCCTTGCTGTCCGAAAGAGTGCGTACTATTCCGCTCTTATAATCGCCGATAGCGGCGACCGCTACTCCTCCAATATATGCGGGAGCAGCGTCACGGAGGCCTTGCATAACTCTCTTGCGCTTCTCTATTCCGTCAAGCCCCTCCATATAGATGTCTACCGTTTTCTCGGCATACAGCCCATAGGTTTTATAGAGCGCCTCGAGAGCGTCCGAAAGAGTCATACCGAGCTTTTTATAATAAGCTGTCATTTCGAGAATTATCATAGACGCCTCTACGGCATCCTTATCTCTTGCGTAAGAGCCGAGAAGATAGCCGTAGCTCTCCTCAAAGCCGAGCAGGAATCCGTCCTCCTCGCCCCTCTCCTCGTAGTTCTTTATAACCTCGCCGATAAACTTAAAGCCGGTAAGAACATCGTGAAGCTTGATTCCGTTCTCCTCGGCGATTTTGTACGCCATATCAGTAGAAACAAGACTCTTTACAGCGTAGGCGTTGCTCGGAAGTCTGCCGAGCTTTTTCCTCTGTTTTATGGAATAATCGAGAAGCAGCGCGCCCATTTGATTTCCCGTTATGGTTGCAAATCCACCGTCCTTCGTGCGAGTCATAACGCCAACTCTGTCAGAGTCTGGGTCGGTTGCGATAACGATATCCGAGCCTACCTCATTGGCTATTTCAATACCGAGCGAAAATACCTCGGCGTACTCGGGGTTAGGCTTTGCGACCGTCGGGAAATCGCCGTTTGGTGTCATCTGCTCTCCGACTGTATAGAGGTGCTTAAGTCCTATGCGTCCGAACACCTCGGGAACGAGCCGTGTGCCCGCCCCGTGCAAGGGAGTATACACTACCTTGAGGCTATCGGCAACCTCACGGACTGCATCGGGATTTATTGCCGTTTTAAGCACGGCGTCAAGATACTTCTCGTCGAAGTCAACTCCGAGCTCAACTATTATTCCCTGCTTTACTCCCTCGTCGTAGTCCATAATGCCGGCGGTGTCGAGAACGTCAAATTTCTCTCGCTCGGCAGAAACTATCTTCGCCTGCTCGGGACTTATCTGCGCACCGTCCTCCCAATATGCCTTGTAGCCGTTATACTCCTTGGGGTTATGAGATGCCGTGATATTGATGCCTGCCATCGCGTCAAGCTCTCTGACCGCAAAGGAAAGCTCAGGCGTCGGACGCAAATCGTCGAAGATGTAAACCTTGATACCCGCACCGGCAAGAACGCCCGCAGCGGTACGCGCAAACTCGCGCGAATTATTACGCGAATCGTATGCTATCGCAACGCCTCTATGCTCACCGCCGCCTGCCTTGACAAGTGCGGCAATTCCTCTGGTCGTCTGAGCTACTGTAAAGCGGTTCATACAGCCAATACCCATATACATGGTGGAGCGAAGCCCCGCCGTGCCGAAATCCATAGGCGAAGCGAAGCGGAGCGCTACCGTGCTATCGTCGCACGCTATGGAAGCAAGCTCCTCTCTCTCCTTGTCGGTAAGCTTATCCGAGGTAAGCCACCTGTTGTATTCATTAAGATAACCCTTCATGTTTTTTCTCCTAAAAAATTATTCTTCGGACGCCTCCAGAAGCGCGCGTGCAAGCTGGTCGGGACAGGAGGTGCTCTTAAAGCCGCACTTGATACCCTTAAGCTTAGATATTGCCTCCTCTGCCCTCATTCCCTTCACAAGCGCCGCAACTCCCTGAGTGTTTCCGTGACAGCCTCCCGAAATTTTACATTCGGTTATGATGCCGTCCTCAAGCTCTACGGTAATCATTCTGGAGCAAGTACCCGTCGTTTTATACTCAATCTGCTTTTTCATAAGTCCTCCATGTATGTCTATTCAAGATTTTTGTACATTCCTATCGGCACAAACGCCGATGAGAAGAGTGTAAGATATACCAAAAGCTCGGTAAATCCGCCACCCGTGCATTTGAAAACCAAATTATAGAACGTCGAGCTCTCTCCCTCGGTATCAAAGCGCTCGGTGCTGACACGATACACGGATATACCGTAGTAATTTGCTACCGAAAGAATCTCCGCAAGCGAGGTCACAGCGCCATCCTTTACGCGTATTTCAAGATAACCGTCATCGTCAGCGAGAAGCTCGGGAACGCTGAAGCGCTCGGAAAGAAGCGCATACTTGACGTCTGCGTTGCCGTCAAAGCCAAATACCGGAGTTACCGCGTTTATCTTTAGGTCGCGGCGGTATATCAGCTCGGATACGAGCGAAAGCCTCGTGCCCCCCGCCTCCTCAAGAGGCAAAAGACAGTAGGAGACCTCGCCGCGCACGACGGCATCCGCCGCCTCACGAAAGCTCTTCGAATAGCTGACGCGAGGGTCGGAAAGCTCCTGCGAGAAAACGTCGTACGCCTCATCAGCAAGCGCGTTTTTGACGTAGGTTATGCTCTCGTCTCCGGCCGCTTCCGCAAGCAAGGCTGCCTCGCTTATGGTAATTCCCGCCGCACGAAGCCGTCGGACGTATAGGCGAGAGAACTCCGCTCTGTCAGACGACGCAAGAAAGGAGGGATAAGCGCGAGAGAGTGCTAGCGTATCTTCTTTCTCCGATTCACCCATCCCCGTGGGAAGTCCGTCGGAAAGAAGGGACATAATCTCGTTTATTCCGATTCCGGAGGCGTAAAGCTCCTGCGAAAAGCTAAGCGCGCTGTCGGCAAGCTCGGATATTTCACAGGCTCTGCGCTCGGTTAGCGTAGCGCCCTCGCGGGCAAGCGCCGATAGGTTATCAAGCGTGACGTCGCTCGGTATAAAAGCTTCGCCCTCAAGCACACAATCGCCCCCTCTCTGAAAATTCAACTTTCATTTCATTATACACTATTTTCGCGCGAAATACAATAGGAATGAAGTTTTTTTGAAAAAGATATTGATTTTTTTTGCAGATTATGCTATAATCATTAGCGTCGCGGCAGTTGCCGCGGAAATTTGCCGGTATGGTGGAATTGGCAGACGCGTCGGACTCAAA